>JAOZSO010000022.1:0-18555 GCA_029939655.1 Desulfobacterales bacterium | reverse complement strand
CCCTTGAACCCTCAGCCCCTCCAAATCTCGAACCCTCTCTTATGCCTCCCCTTCAATGGCTGAAATAAATTCCTCCGGAGGCACCTGGAGACCCGTCCATAGGGCAAAGGTCCTGCGGGCCTGGTAGGCAAGCGGCATCAAACCGTCCATGAAACGAATCTCTTTGTTCTCGGCCATTTTTTCCCAAAAGTTTTTAGGCCGGTCATAATTGAGATCCACCACCATTTCACAGGCCGGCAGATCCAGTGAACCAATCAAGTCGGCCATTTCAGGCGACTCGTTCGGACTCGAAACAGATGTAGCATTGATGATAATATCCACCGGTATCCGCTGCCCCTCCAGGGAAGACAGGGATCTGGCCTCGCCCCCGAATGTGTTCACCATCTGTTGCATTTTTGCCTCATCGCGACCAGCGACGAAGATGGTTTTTGTGCGCAGCCAGTTCAGGATAAAAACGACCGCCCGAGCAGCACCCCCGGTACCGAAAACCATGGCTGATTTATCTTCGGGTTCAAAGCCGGCTGAAGACAAGGCATCCATGAATCCGATGGCGTTGGTGTTGTATCCTTTGAGCTTATCTCCGTTTAATACAATGGTGTTGATGGCCCCGATGATATTGGCGCCCTCGGACAGAATGTCCATATAAGGGACCACCGACTCCTTGTAGGGTACGGTAATGTTTGCCCCGGCAATGTTCAGGACACGAAGACTCTGAAGGGCCTGCCCCAGCTGATCCGGTGCAACCTTGAAGGGTACATAGGCGCCTTTGATACCCATGCGCTTCAACACGGTGGAAAATATCGCCGTGGATTTTGCCCGGTATGCCCGTTCATCGGAGATGATGCAATAGACTTGCATGGTTTTTTGAGTCCGGTTCTATCAATTCCTGAAATTTGAAGAACGTCGCAGCAAGCCTTGGAAATGCGCTCGCTGTTGTGGTTCACGAAATTTCCGGGTTTGGGTACGGATTCACATCCATCAAATCCGGTCCCAGGTACGCACGTTCGTTTTCTCCCAGAATACCCATGGCCAGACACATGATTGTCCAGAGATGCAATGTATGGTAGCTCCCATTGTAATGCTCTTTCAGGTCATGAATCTGAGAATGGCAGTTGTGACAAGGTGTGATGCAGTATGTTGCTTGGGTTTCCGCTATCTGTTCAAATTTTCTGCGGCCATAATACCGCCGTTCTTCCGGCAAACCGGATTGGAGAAAACCGCCCCCACCGCCACAACAGAAATTGTTTGATCGGTTGGGTGTCATGTCGATGAAATTCTCTTCCCCCACGATGGCCTTGATAACAAAACGAAGGTCTTCTGCAACAGGGTCCCCTAGTGATTTTCTCACAAGCTGACAGGGGTCCTGAACCGTAAACTTGACGCCCAGATCCTTGTTCCAATCCGAGGTGACCTTCAATTTTCCTTCGCGCATCCACTGCGCGTAATATTCGATGATGGATTTGACTTCAAATTTGTGTTCGATGTTAAACTTGTTCAGTCCGACCCGGACCGAAAAAAATTCGTGCCCTCATTCGGTATTGAGCCAGACCTTACACCCCAGATCATCCACGGCTTTGGCTTTTATTCGGACGTTTTTTTCCCATTTCTCCGTATCAGCCAGAAACAGGCAGTAATTCTCCGCTGCCCACCCCTTTGAACCGTAGGTCCAGTCCGCACCCACCGTATGGAGAATTTTCCATAGCGGCACCATTTCATCCGGTTCGGTCACGGGTTCCCGGGAATTCTGGTTCAGAAAAAATTCAGCCCCCTCCCTGTTGATCGAGGCCTGCATCTCTTTAAATTCCGGTTGGGAGTCCTGATATTCTTCCAGTACATCTTCCACCACAAAGATAAAATCCTCTTCTGTTGCTCCCATGGCGCTACACGTCTCGTTCTTAAAGGACATTTCACACGATCCATGGATGCCTTTCGGCAGATCGTCCTTGGGCCAGCGGTTTCTGACATTGAACACCAGGCCTGGAATATCGATCTTCATGGGGCAGGCATAAATGCACCGCTGGCACATGGTACACATCCATGCCCACTTGGAGCTCAGGACCTCCTCATCGAGCCCGAGTGCAGCCATTCTCAAGAACTTTCTCGGGTCCATCCCCTCCAGCCCTGTGGCAGGGCACCCGGAAGAACAGAGGCCGCAGGTCAAGCAGAGATTCAGGTTTCCACCCTCGGGTAGAATTTTCATGACCTCGTTTTTGAAAACACTCTTGTTTCTATTTATTTCAAGAACCGGCATTGACATGGTTGACTCCTCACACAATTTGGACGTCAGGGAAGGATTCCGCATACTCCATCGAGCCAGATCCGCCTTCCCCTGTTTACATGTTGAGCATCTGTCTGATGCTTTGGGATATCGCTTCAGCAGACGCGGGTTTGGCGATATAATCGTCCGCTTCCGTACTCATGCCGTCGGCATGGGAATAACGAGTGGAGGTCACATGGGATGCCACGGCCGTCAGCAGCAGCACCGGAATGTCACAGAGATTGCTGTCTGCCTTGAGCTCCTTGCACATCTCGTAGCCGTCTTTTTCGGGCATCATAACATCGAGCACAATGGCATCGGGCGGATTGGCCTGAACCTTTTCCATGCCTTCCACACCATTGTAAGCCAGTTCAACATCGAACCCTTCCTTTTCAAGCTGCCCCTGAACAATGGAGCAAAAGTCAGGCTCATCGTCTACTACCAGAATTCTTTTTTTATCTGTCATGGAAAACCTCCTCTTTATAACGTTAACCATCTCACTAGGACCTTGAGTCCTTAATTTGGATCAACTCTCTTAGAAACATCCAAATATTCTTATTCCTGGATCTGGGGTCTTGGGTACAAACCTGTTTTTTCCACGATCTCGGGCACCTTTTCCTCCCACTCGATGGCCATGATGTGAAAACCGCTGACACCCTCCACCTCTTTCAAGCGCTGAATATCCTCGATGCAGATCTTGATACCCTCTTCGGCCTGTTTTTCTTTGGGTGTATCGGCCAGTCGCTTGACCAGCGTATCAGGGACATCCATCCCCGGAACACGATTTTTCATGTACTTGGCCATTCCGGCGGATTTCATGGGTGTCATGCCGGCCAGGATATAGACCTGTTCGTGTAAACCACGATCTCTGGCAAGTTTCATCCACTCTTCGAACTTATCCAGATTATAGATGCACTGTGTCTGGATAAATTCGGCGCCCGCCTTGATCTTCTTGGCAAGTCTCGGGACACGGATTTCAAAGGGATCTGCAAAGGGATTTGCCGCAGCACCCACGAACATCTGCGGTGCTCGTTTGATATCATCGCCCCCCAAAAATTTTCCATCGTCTCGCATCTGGCGAACGGTCTGGACCAGCTGCATTGAATCGAGATCATGAACATTTTGCCCCTGGGCACAGTCTCCAAAACTCTGATGATCGCCTGAGAGACACAGGATATTGGCAATATCAAAAGATGCGGCGCCCAGAATATCACTTTGAAGAGCGATGCGATTTCGATCACGTGTCACCATTTGCAGCACCGGATCCAGTCCCATGAGCTTGAGACGTATACAGGCAGCCAGACTGCACATACGGGTAACGGATGTCTGGTTGTCCGTGATATTTACAGCATCCACATGATCCTTGATCATTTCCGCCTTCTTGATAATGGCTTCCGGATCACTGCCTCGTGGAGGACCACACTCTGAGGTTACGGCCATATGTCCGGCGGAGAGAATCTTTTCCAAGCGACTCGGTGTCTTCGTTTTCATGGCTGCACATCCTCCCTCACAACTTTTCGGGGTCCACCTGCCCGGTCGGTGGACCAATCTTTGATCGGACTCAGATCTTCATATTCTTCGAACCTGTCCAACGCTTTGAGACGCTCGACAATCAGCTGCCAGGCACAAACCAGCTCCTTGTTTATTTCACACATTCCCTTGCTAGAACCGCCGCAGGGTCCATTCATGATCCGTTTCGCACATCGGGAAACAGGACAGATACCACCGGTACGGGACAAAATGCACTGACCGCACCCCTGGCATCGTTCGGTCCACAGGCCACGCTCTTCCGTCACCCCCATAAAACAGGTGTTGACGCCAGGGTATATAGGTGTTGAATGGTATTTTTCGGCCGCAAACTGAACCCCGACACCGCAGGCAATCGACACGATGGCATCATACTGATCGACGACATTGCGAATCTCCTCGAGATATTCATGATCGCACTGACGCTCAAGGGTCTCTTCATCGATCTTCATTTCCTTGCCCTGGTTCAGAAAATACATGCGCAGGGCAGATGCCAGAATGCCCACTTCCTTTTTTCCGCCTGCTTCACAGACTGTTACGCATTCATTGCATCCCAGTATCAACACTTTTTCATGGTTCTTGATGTCCTCAATAATCTCTTCAATCGGCTTTTTATCGGCGACAATCATAATTTCATCCTCTTCTTTTCCATAAACAGATCGGTTGTATAGGCTTATGCTGCCTTTTTTTTCTGCAAGTTGATGGGAGTGGGGCCAAGTTCGGTGAACTTGTCCACCATTTTAATGGCCACTTCGGCAAACATGGGTCCTTCACTCGATGCCATGTTGAACATTTCCACGCGCTGGCCGCCTACACCCACGGTGTCCAGTATCTTCTTGGCCTGTTCGACCCGTTTTCGCGCTCTGAAATTTCCACTGGTGTAGTGGCAGTCGCCTTCCATGCAGCCCACGGCATAAACCCCGTCGGCGCCCTTTTCGAAGGCTTTCAAAATATGCAGAATATCGACTTTGCCGGTGCAGGGGACACGGATGATTCTGATATTGGTGGGATATGTCAGTCGCATGGAACCTGCCAGGTCCGCGGCTGTGTATCCTCAGAAGTTACAGCAAAACGCGATAATAATCGGTTCAAATGTTTGGCTCATAGGACCCCCTCCAGCAAGGATTCTATCTTGCAGATCAGTTGATCGTCTTCATACCAGTTCAATTCAATGGCCTTGGCCGGGCATTCCGCTGCACACACCCCGCACCCCTGGCACATGGCAATGTCTATTTCACTCACACCTTCCTCATTAATCTTCGGGACCCCATAGGGGCACGACCGTACACATACGAGGCACGAAGCACACTGGTCAGGATCCACCCAGGCGGTAATGGCGGACAGCGTCAGCTCCGGCTGGGCAAGGAAGGTGATAGCTCGGGAAGCGGCTGCATTGGCCTGGGAGATGGTCTCGGATATCAGCTTGGGGCTGTGCGCTGTACCACAGACAAAGATACCTTCCGTGGCCATGTCCACCGGTCTCAGCTTGACATGCGCTTCCATGAAAAAACCTTCCGGCGTTCTGGCGAGTTTGACAATGGAAGCAAGCTCGGAAGTGTCTTCGGCAACCATGCCTGCACTCAAAACCAAAACATCCGCCGTTACCATCAACGGTCGATTCAAAACATGATCAATAAAAGTCACCTGCACGCCATCCTGGGACGATGCCACCTGGGGCGGGTTCTCAGGCGTATACCGGAAGAACAGAATACCCTGCTTCCTGGCTTCTTTATAGTACTCTTCCAGAAGACCATAGGTCCGGATATCCCGATACAGGACATAGATGTCGGCATCCGGGTGATCTTTTCTGATATGCAGCGCATTCTTTATGGCGTTCTGGCAGCATATACGTGAACAGTTGGGATTCTCATCATTTCGGGATCCAACACACTGAATCATGACCACCTGATCCAAAGAACCCGATGGCGCTTTATCCAGGTGCTGGGTAAATTCCACCTGCGTCATGACCCGGTCGTCTTCGCCGTACAGATACTCTTTGGGTTGATACTCCTTTGCGCCGGTTGCAAGAATGACCACGCCATGCTCGATTTTTCGCTCATACATACCCGGTCCCACCAGAACTTCCGTGGTGAAGTTACCCTTGAATCCGGAAAACCCCACGATAAGGGACTGGGTCAGTACCTGGATCATTTCATGGGACATCACACGATCCGAGAGCTGCGCCAGATAGGGTTGAATCTCGGCACCTTCAATGGTGGCCGACAGCTGGTTGGCCATACCGCCAAGACGGTTTTCCTTTTCCACCAGAAAAACCTCGTATCCCTGGTCTGCAAGCCCTAAAGCGGCATTCATCCCGGCAATACCACCCCCCACCACCATGGCCTTTTGAATGACCGGAATGGTTTTCTCCTGGAGTGGGTGAAGTGTTGCTACTCTGGCCACCGCCATGCGTACCAGATCCTTTGACTTCTCCGTCGCTTCCTCTGCTTCCTTGGCGTGTACCCATGAACCCTGGTTACGGATATTCGCCATTTCAAAGAGGTATTTGTTCAGACCACATTCCCGCAAGGTATCCATAAAGATCGCTTCATGTGTCTTGGGTGTACAAGCGGCCACGACAACACGGTTAAGGTTCTGCTCTTTGATGATATCTTTCATCTGGTCCTGGGAATCCTGGGAACAGGTAAAGAGATTTTGTGTAACATATGTGACATACGGTAAAGTCTTTGCGTAGGCTTCCACGGCAGCCACGTCCACGACACTGGAGATATTGATCCCGCAGTGGCAGACGAATACGCCAATCCGGGGTTCTGCCCCGTTCAAATCGATCTCTTCCGGCAAAGTAACCGTCCGGGTCAGGGTGTTTCGAGCCGATGCAAGCCGTGCACCCGCCGCACAGGCAGCAGCGGAAGCCTCCGTGACCGAACTAGGAATGTCCTTTGCCTCCTGGAAAGCACCGCAGACATAGACACCGGGACGCGATGTCTCAACCGGCGAAAACGGCTGGGTCACGGCGAAGTGATAGGAATCCATCTCCACATCCAGTCGCTTGGCCAGATCAATGGTCTGCTCTGAAACCTGGAGACCGACAGAGAGAACCACCATGTCAAAAAATTCTTCTTTTAATTCACCGGCCCCATCTACATACCGGATACGGAGATCTTTCGTTTCTCCCACCTCATCGATGGTGTGCACCCGGGCCTTGACAAAGTTCACACCTTCCTGGTCCTTGGCCCGAATATAATATTTTTCAAAATCCTTTCCAAAGGTGCGGATATCCATGTTGAAAATGGTACAGTCCAGGTCGCCTTTGGAATGCTCTTTGGCCACCATGGCATCCTTTATGGCATACATGCAGCACACAGAAGAACAATATCCATTGCCGCACTGATTATTGTCTCTGGAACCGATGCACTGGAGCCACGCAATCCGTTTCGGTTCTGTTTCATCCGAAGGCTTGATCAAATGACCCATAGTAGGGCCGGACGCGCTCAGCATGCGTTCAAATTCCAGGCTCGTCATGACATTGGGATTCGTTCCGTAGTGGTAGTGCCTTTCAAGGGGGGTGGGATCGTACGGACGACTACCCGGACTGAGAACCACGGAACCCACCGGGATCTCCCTTTCCACTACGGTCTGGTCATGTTCCACAGCACCGGCCAGGCAGGCGTCCACGCACTGGTAACATTCGGAGCATATCCCGCAGGAAAGACAACGGTTTGATTCCTTTTGCGATATCGACTCATCGAAACCGAGTTGAACCTCATTGAAATTGGAAATTCTTTGGTCCGGCGACACGCAGGGCATCTTTTCCTTGGACAGCAGGGCCACCCCTTCCGTAGGAACATCGTCAATGGGAACCCATGTCTTTTCCCTACCGGTTGAAAGGTCCGTCCGGCACACAAATCGGTCGATGGATATGGCGGCTTCTTTACCGGCAGCCACAGCCTCCACCACCGTTGCCGGCCCCGTAACGGCGTCCCCGCCTGAAAAGATATCCGGATCGTTCGATTGAAGCGTTACGGGATCCACATTGATGGTTCCCCACTCGCTCAAGGTGCAGGCACACTCCTCCGTCAGGCAGGCCCAGTCACTTTCCTGGCCGATGGCCGGAATCACCGCATCAACCTCCATAATGAATTCAGAGCCTTCGATGGGTACGGGTCGTCGCCTGCCGCTAGCATCGGGTTTACCCAGTTCCATTTTTAGGCATTCCAGCGCTACGACCTTCCCATTTTCACCGATAACACGCACCGGACTGGTGAGGGTCATGATATCAATGCCCTCTTCCCGGCATTCTTCAATCTCTACATCGTTGGCGGGCATCTCCTCGAAACTCCTCCGGTAAACCACAAAGGGCTTGGAAGAGCCGGTTCTCAAGGCCGTGCGAACCGAGTCCATGGCCACGTTTCCGCCACCGATTACGGCAACCCGGTCACCCAGCTGAACCCTGTTTCCAAGATTGACCTCACGCAGAAAATCGATACCCGGATAAACCCCTTCTTGATCTTCCCCTTCAATGCCCAGGACCTTGCATTCATGGGACCCGATACCGAGAAAAAAGGCCTTGAACCCGTCTTTGCGCAACTGGTCGATGGTGATGTCTTTTCCGAGTTCGACACCTGTCTTGAATTGAACCCCGAGATCCTTGATGATTTGAATTTCACTTTCGATACTATCGCGTGGAAGACGGTAGGACGGAATACCGACGGTCAGCATGCCGCCCAGTACGGGCAGTTTTTCAAAGACCGTGACCTGGTATCCTTCTATGGCCAGGAAATAGGCACAGGTCAGGCCGGCCGGACCTGCTCCGATAATTGCTATCTTTTCAGGTCGTTTTGCTTTCTTCTCCGGTACAAAAGGAGCCTCCGTTTCAAGATCCCTGTCTGCCAGAAAACGGTGCAGATACTGAATGGACAACGTTTGGTCCACCTGGTTTCGGGTACAGGCTCCTTCACAGGGGTGATGGCACACCCGGCCGCAGACACCGGGAAAGGGATGATCCTGCTTGAACAGTTTCAGGGCCTCCAAATATTTTCCTGCTTGGATCAGGGCGATGAATCCCTGGACGCTAACATGCGCCGGACAGGATACCTTGCAGGGAGCCGTACCTCTTTTTTCTATGGCAAAAGCGCCCGGAATGGCCTGGGGGTACTGTTTGAAGGCAGCTCTTTTCTCTACAAGGTTTTCATTATAGTCGTCGGGCAGGGATACCGGACAGACCTTTGTGCATTCACCACAGCTGGTGCATTTATCGATGTCGATGTACCGGGGCGCCTGACGGATGTTTGCGGTTAAGTTACCCGGTTCACCCGTAAGAGACATGAGTTCGGTGTTGGTAAGAAGTTCGATGTTGAGATGCCGGCCGACCTCGACCAGTTTGGGTGAAATAATTCACATGGCGCAGTCATTGGTGGGAAATGTCTTGTCCAGCTGTGACATCATTCCACCAATTGCCGAGGATGACTCGACCATGTACACATAATAGCCTGAATTTGCTAGATCCAGGGCCGACTGCATACCCGCGATGCCACCACCGACCACCATGACCGAACCGACCAAATCTTTTTTGTCCTCACCTGATTGTTTCGTCATTTTCGATTCCTCAAACCCCTTTAAGTATCGCCGGAAGCTTATCTTCCCACCCAATTGTGGAAAGCTGCACACCGCAAAAGCCTTCCTTTTTTAATGTTTGGACCATTTCCGAGGCAATCTTTATGCACTCACTGACCTTATCCGGTGCCTTCTGGAGACGCTGGATCAACGCGTCAGGAATGAACATCTGGCTGACATTACGGGATATGTAACGAGCCATACCAAGGGATTTCAGCAGCAGAACCGTTGGAATAATCTTGGTTTCTGAACGATCCACACGCTTGAGAAATGGTTCGATGGTAGATAGATCAAATAACGGCGGGGTAATGAAAAATTCAGCGCCGGCTTCTCTTTTTTGATCCATTTCTTCCCGTATCAACTCAGGCGACTTATCCCTTGCTCCGGCATCGACGGTTGCCCCCACCAAAAAAGTAGGGGCACCATTGAGCTTGATACCGGCCATGTCGCGTCCATTCTGAAGTCCCTGGATGACTTTCAACAACTCCGTCAAATCAATATCATGCACCGCTCTTGCCTGGTGGTGATCGCCAAAACCGGGGTCTTCTCCCCTGACCACCATCAGGTTATGAATCCCGCAACCGTTGGCCGCCAGAAGATCGGCCTGTAGGGCCAGGCGGTTACGGTCTCGGCAATTGACTTGAATAACGACATCCATGCCTTTTGACTGCAGGATCATACCGCTGCCCAGGGAGCTCATCCGCATCACAGCATTACGCATTTCCGGTACAACAAAGGCATTAACGATACCCTTTACTTTCTGTGCATTTGCAACCATGACGGAAACATCTACCCCTTTGGGGGGTTCCATTTCTACAAGAACAGCAAATTCCCCTGCTACTAATTTCTGTTTTAAGCTCATGGGTTACCTCCGAATAAAGCCGGCGTCCGGTGCTATGAAACTCGCAGTTCCCCCAACACCGGGATGTGAAGCATGCGAGAAAAGACTTAATTCTAATGTGTTAAATAATAACTTAGCAATGAATGTGCCAAGAAACCTCTTAAATGGGAGTTGTTTAATATTGTCCACAATATCAAATAACTATATTCCCGTACGACCAAAAACACATACCAGGGCAACACCTCACAATCAGGGTGGCCATGCCATTTTGGCATATGACTTTAAATTTATGTTGTATTGTAAGGGGATTGAATGTTATGGGCCAATTTGGCATAGGCCATATTGGCATGGTCATTACAACTCGTAAAACTATTTCACGTGTAGGAGGAAGGGTATGGAGCCGCAGATTCTTGTCGTAGATGATGATCGCGATTTTCTTGAAATCATGAAGCGTCGCCTGAAAGATCTCCATTTCAGACAGATACATCTCGAGGAAGATCCATTCCAGGCGGCATCGCTGATTGAAACCGGTAAACCGGTTGATTTGGCATTGCTGGACATGACCATGCCGAACATGACCGGTCTGGAGCTTCTAAATATCATTAAAAATTTCAGCCCTATCACCGAATGTATCATCATTACGGCGGTGGACGAAGCCAGAGCCGCTGTGACATGCCTGCAAAAAGGTGCTTACGACTATTTGCTAAAACCGGTATCAAAAGAAGATCTGGCCTTATCCATTCACCGTGCCCTGGAGCACAAACGCCTGCTGGATCTCCGGGACATCGGAAAACAGCAGGCCGTACCCCGTCTAAAGAATAAAGAGGCCTTCAAAGAAATCGATACCACCTCAAACCGTATGATGCGGGTTCTCAGGGAAGCTGAACTTCATGCGGACAGCGATGTCCCTGTGCTCATCACAGGTGAAAGCGGAACAGGAAAGGAATTACTTGCACGGGCCATCCACCAGGCCAGCCCCAGAAGAGCCCACCCATTTACAGCCATCAACATGGCATCTCTCAATGGAAATCTGTTCGATGCCGAATTCTTCGGGCACACAAAAGGGGCCTATACAGGAGCAGAAAAAAATCGGGCCGGCTATCTGGAGTACACCGACAAGGGAACCCTTTTTATGGATGAGATTGGGCTTCTTCCCCTGGAAGTTCAGGGAAAACTTCTCCGATTTATGCAGGATGGTAGGTACCTCAAGCTGGGAACCAGCGCCGACAAACATGCGGATGTTCGTTTTGTTGCCGCTACCAACACCGATCTGGAAGACCGCATGAAGCGACGACAATTTCGGAAAGACCTTTATTACCGCATCCGGGGTGGATGGTTGCACCTACCGCCTCTGCGGGAACGCAAAAAGGATATTCCCCTGCTGATACGGGCATTTCTTTCGGCCCATTACGATCTTGACAAGGGAAATTTTATTACGCCCGAGGCCACTGAAATTCTTATAAATTATGACTTTCCCGGCAATGTGCGGGAACTCAAAGCCATTGTGCAGTCGGCCACCAACCTGGCCCAGGGAAAACCCATCTCTCCCCGATTTCTCCCCGAATCCATCCATCGCCAAAAACAGCTCAAGACGATGATGATACCGGCGGGTACAACACCCCTTGCTTCTCTGGAAACGGTGGAAAAAATCCATATTCTCCATGCTTACAGACAGCTGGGGAAAAACAAATCGAAGACCGCAAGGATCCTGGGGATTGGTCTGAATACCCTGCGGAGAAAGCTCATCATCTATGGGGAAAAGTAGATACCCGGGTCCAAAGGGCTCGGCACTGATTCAACCCCATAAGGGATTAATATTATGCACATTCAGCGCGTGATAAATTCTAAATCCGAATATCGAAATAAATCAGGTCACTACTTGCTTAAGTAACTGATAGATGAGCGGAATAAAAATCGCCGGGAGCATATTTCCTATTTTGAGTTTTTTTATCTCCAGAAGATTGATCCCGATGGCCAGAATCAGCAAGCCTCCGACTGCAGACATCTGAGCCACGACACCTGGCGTCAGGAACGGTTTCAGGGTCGAGGCAGCCAGTGTAATAGCCCCCTGATAAAAGAAAACAGACAAGGCAGAAAAGAGCACACCGATACCGAGAGTGGAGGCAAACAGAATCGACCCGATACCATCCAGAAGTGATTTTGCAAAAAGTGTCTGGTGGTTTCCAGATAATCCGCTCTCCAGGGCCCCCACGATGGCCATGGCCCCCACGCAATAGACCAGGCTTGCCGTCACAAACCCCTTGGCCACGCCGTTGTTGTCTCCCGGCAACAGGCGCCCCAATCCTTTTCCCAACTGTTCGAGCCGGTCTTCGATGCGCAGCAGTTCGCCCATGACACTGCCGAGGGCCAGGCTGATAATAATGATCAATATATCATCGGTTTTGAGCGCTGTTTTCAGTCCGATCAGGATCACGGCAAGACCGATGGCATGCATAATGGTTTTACCGTATTTTTCGGGAATACTGCCTTTAAAAAGGAGTCCGATGAGGCTTCCTGCGATGATAGCCACGGTGTTGACTATGGTCCCGAGCATGGGTTGTTCCTTTTAGTCGAACGTCGTTGATGAGCATTGAAACAAGCACCGTGACATAACCAAAAACTCTGGAAATAACAACCACTAAATAACATCGCTGCGCGCTGTTATCAGACGCGGCGTTGCCGCTTTAAAGTATGCGGTTATCATCAGCATTTCTTTTTGAAAGCGGAACACCTCTTGCAAATCTTTTTGAGCTGGGACACTGTTTCATCGGACAATAAAAACAGATGCTCTTGATTGATAATACTCAGCCCCATAATGGCATTTCTCTGATGTGGGCATGTCGGTGTGTTCCAGTTTTCACAACGTGCAAACAGCAGTTCCGGGGTAATATATTGATCAATCATACAGCAGCCTCCTCATGCGATTATGGCTGCACGCAAACCTGAAACGCGCAGAGAATAGGACTGATCACGAGAATGCCAGATTATGACCGGAATTCAATGCTGAATAATGGCGGTACAAATACGGACATCGTTTCGGTAGACGGGTTTCGTGGCGTGAATTACCGTTCCCCACGCTTATAGGGCTCAGCCAGCATGGCGGGAGCATTTAGTTTTCGTCGGTCCCCCAGGCCAATGATCAGCAGCACCATCAGTGTCGTCAGATAGGGCAGCATGGCCAGAAAATTGGGCGAAATACCCAACGGCTGCAGCAGATACTGAAGCACGAATATGCAGCCGAATAAAAAGGCACCGACAATGGCTCTCGTGGGATTCCAGAGCGCAAAAATGGTCAGCGCGATAACGATCCAGCCCCTGCCGGCCGTCATGCCCTCAATCCATGATTTGCTGTAGGACACGGACAAATGGGCGCCGGCCATCCCCGAAAAAGCCCCCCCGGCCAGGACACAGGCATACCGTATCAAGGAAACATGAACGCCCTGGGCCTCGGTGGCTTTCGGGTTCTCCCCGGTGGATCGAATCTTGATGCCTATACGCGTATGCTCCAGGGTAAACCACGCCGCAACAGCCAGAAAGATCGCCATATAAAAAAATGGGCTCTGGTTAAAGAAAACGGGGCCTGCAAAGGGGATGTCGGATAGAAACGGTATCGGGAGTGTCTGCATCTTGACCGCAAGGGGTTTGCCCACGTAGGGCTTGCCCACAAGCCCGGAGATGCCAAGCCCCAGCATGGTCAATGCCAGTCCGGACACCACCTGATTCGACTGCAGGGTTATGGAGGCGAAGGCGTGAACCAGCGAGATCACCATTCCAGCCAACACAGCCGCATAAAGTCCAAGCCAGGGACTGTTGGTATAGAAGGTGACAACGAAGGCCGTTACCGCCCCGATGGACATGACCCCCTCCACGCCAAGATTCAGGATTCCGGATCTTTCACAGATGATCTCTCCGATAGTACCCAAGAGCAAGGGGGTACCGGCGACCAATGTACGTTGAGCAACAGAAATGATGATATCTTCCATAAATCATACCCTGTTTCCTAAATATGTCCCGAATAAGTCCCTTAGTCGAGGGGATTCCATATTTTTTTAAAAAGGACATATCATGATCAATCTGCATCACTAGCGTAGTGCCCTGCCGGATTGATGATGTTTCTGCGGCCTTATGTTACTAACAACCGGCCTTATTTCATCATCAATCCGGTGGGCACAAGACAAGGCTTAGTTTGATATGTCCTTTTTAAAAAAAGATGGAATCCCCTTTTGGAGTGTCCGGAACATTATTTTGGCAAACCCTAATTTATGAAATTTTAGGGTTAAACCAGATGAACCTCACCTTGTTTTTAAGGAAAAACTCTCCCATGATAAGAAACACGAGCAGTGTTCCATTAAAGACTTCCACGGTTGCAGCCGGCAGACCGAGGGATATTTGAATGGCGTCTCCACCCACCAGGATGCCGGAAAAAAAGATGCCCGAAAGGATGACATAAAGCGGGTTCAGCTTGGCCAGCCATGCCACAATTATGGCCGTGTACCCGTAGCCCGAGGATATGCTGGTGGGATAACTCAAATAGTGGTGGATGCCCGCGGCCTCTCCCACACCTGCGAGCCCGGCCATTCCACCGCTGATAGCCATGATAATCAGGGTTGTCTTGAAAAAATCGATGCCGGCATACCTCCCGGCCTCCGGATTTTCTCCAATGACCCTGACTTCATACCCAAAACGAGTCCTGTAGAGAACCACGGCCAGCAGGATAACCGAAATGATGGCCAACAACAGGGTAACATAGTGAATCCTGGACCCGGGTAATAGACCCAGTGTCGCCGAAGCCGGCAGGTCGTCCGTGTAGGGAAACCCGAATTTTGTCTTGCCCTTCCAGGGGCCCACGATCAGAAAGATCAGGAACTCGGCGCAAATGTAATTCATCATCAACGTTGAAATCACTTCGTTGATAGCGTATTTAATCTTCAAAATAGCCGGAATCACTCCCCACAGTGCCCCCCCTGCAAAACCGGCCAGAAACATCAGCGGCACAATAACTACGGACGGCAGGTGTTGACCCCAGGTGAGCCCCACCCAGGTACCAAAAATCGCTCCCATGAGCAGCTGACTTTCCGCTCCGATATTCCAGAATTTGGCCCGGAAAGCCATGGCCAGACCGCCGCCGATGAGAATCAGGGGAATGGCCTTTGTGATGGTTTCCTTGATTCCGTAAAAACTACCAAACGAGCCGGAAAAAATTTTGTAAAAAGCATAAAAGGGGTTTACACCGGAAAGCAGAAAAATAAGCCCGATGGTCAGCATGCCTGCCCCCAATGATACCAGCAGCGTCAACGCCGATGTTTTGGGCGTGACCTTCATTCTGTCCGTTACGTTGATCCTCAACATCATAACCCGCTTTGCGGCTCCTATAACGTTTGCTTTTTAGATCCCATCGTTGCATACGCTTGGGTAGAGAGTTGGCTCAATTCGAGTAGCCCCTGTCATCATCATGCCCATATCCGCCAGGCGTGAATCGTTGGCATTCAGAATTCCCATGAATTCACCTTGAAAAATCACGGCAATCCGGTCACAGAGTTCAAAGATTTCTTCCAGATCTTCAGATACCAGCAGCACGGCTCCACCCTCTTTCCGTCGTTTCAGCAGCTGTTTGCGAAGATACTCCGTCGCACCCACGTCCAGTCCGTATGTTGGATGAGATGCCACCAGCAGGGGGGGAGATTCGCTGATTTCACGTCCCAGGATCAATTTTTGAATGTTCCCACCGGAAAGGTTTTTTGTCTGAACCTGAATCGAGGGTGCCATGATCTGAAACGTCTTAACAAGACGGCTGGCATGATTCTTGACGCTTTTATATGCCAAAAATTTGTGTTTGGTGTATTTGTCAAGGTGGTGCTGTTTGAGAATCGCGTTCTCATACAGATACAACCCCGGTGCAATGCCGAACTTGATACGTTCCTCCGGCACATGGGAGATACCGCTGTCGTAGGCAACCCTGGGAGACACATTGGTGATATCCCGGCCATTGATGTGCACGGATCCGGTACCGCTTTTCCTGAGACCGGTGATAGCTTCCACCAGCTCCCTCTGTCCATTTCCGGAAACACCTGCGATCCCGAATATTTCATTTTGATAAATATTGAACGAAATATCCTTTACCATGGGAGACCCTTTGTCACCGACAACGCAGAGATGGCTGACTTTCAGCACTTCTCTGCTTTTGGGCATCTCCTCTTTTTCAATGTTAAAAAGAACATCCCGGCCAATCATCATCCGGGCCAGCGTTTTTTTGTCGACATCTTTGGTATCCGCGTTACCGACAACTTTCCCTTTGCTCAGAACGGTTACACGGTCACAAAGCATCATGATTTCATCCAGCTTGTGACTTATCAAAATGATCAGATGTCCCTCGGCCTTCATCTTTTCGAGAATGACGAACAGGTCTTTTATTTCCTGGGGGGTCAACACGGAAGTCGGCTCGTCCAGGATCAGAAGATCCGCACCATTAAAGAGGGTCTTGATGATTTCGATCCGTTGCTGTTCGCCGGCGGAAAGCTGCCAGACTTTTTTCTGCGGATCGATGACGAGGTTGAACTTTCTGGAAAAGTGAACAATGCTGTCGTTGATTTTTTTCTGGGGGAAAAAGAAAGGGGTCTGTTTGTAACCAAGAGCGATGTTCTCACCGGCGGTATGATTCTGAATGAGCATGAAATGCTGGTGGACCATACCGATTCCCAGCTGAATCGATTCCAACGGAGATCGAATTTTAACGGGCTCTCCATTTATCCTGATGTCACCCGAATCCGGTTGATACAGACCGTAAAGGATATTCATCAGCGTGGTTTTGCCGGCGCCGTTCTCGCCCAGCAACCCCAGAATCTCCCCGGATCCTACAGAGAGACGTATCCGGTCATTGGCCGGAATGCCATTGAACGCTTTTGAAATGTCGACCATTTCCAAGTGTTCGATTTTCTTCATTACACATACTTTTTGTTTGTCGGTCCGAAAGAAAATGGGGGCTGCCGATGGCCAACCCCCATTTTCTTTTTTAAAAGAGCTCTATTTAGGAATGCTGCCCGCGACGTTGTCCACGTAATACATGATACTGAGCAGATCTCCCTTTGATGCCCGCTCACCCGCTTCAATCTGAAGCTTGCCGGTGCTGTCCTTAATGGGTCCTTCAAACGGATCGAAAACTCCCGGGCCCTGTTTCATCTGTTCGTATCGTTTGACCACCAGGTCATAGGCGGATATTTTTCCAAAATCCTTGCTGTCGAGCATGATGGATTTCAGGTCACCCTCGAACTTCTTGTTGACGATGCTATCAAAGGATCCACCCAGTATAGCGGCCTTTTCTTTGACCAGCCACCAATAGTCCTTACCGGTCCAGGTACCATCATAGAGGTCCTTGAGGATTTTAACATACATGACACCCCAGTCCGCCAGTTGTCCGGAAACCACCGAATCAACACCGTAGGGCTGCATGGGACTGTAATGGCTGTATGTATAGATCTGTTTTCCCTTTTCGGTGTGCTCCTGGCCGACTTCAATCACGGCGGGGGTATCTTCCGTAAAGGCAAGCGTATCACATCCCTCGGCAATGAGGGATTCCGCAGCCTCTTTGGCTTTGTCCGGGCCGTACCAGGCATAGATCCATTTGACATGAACTTTGGCGTCTGGATTGGACTCCTTGATGCCGAGGGCAAATGCATCGATATGCCGAATGAGTTCAGGGATTGGAAATGCGGCAACATATCCGATTTTATTACTCTTTGTCATGGCACCGGCCATAAGACCGTTCAAATAATATGTCTGATAAAGATCGCCGAAATAGGTGCCGACGTTCTCGGTCTGCTTAAATCCGGAACAATGCATGAAGTGTTTGCCGGGGTATTTCTTGCCGGCTTTAATCGTGTCGTCCATGTATCCGAAGGATGTTGTGAAAACAACATCGCAGTTCTCTTCCTGGATAAATCGATCGATGATTCTGGCCGAATCGGCTTCAGCCACCGATTCGATAAAAACGGTTTCAAGCCAGGGCAGCTTTGTCTCGGCAAACTTTCGACCGACGTCATGGGCATGAGACCACCCATAGTCTCCCACCGGACCCACATAAATGAATCCGGCCTTGAGTTTTTTTTCATCTGCAACCGCAACTCCGACAGATAGCAGCAGGCAAAGACAGACAACCAATAGGCGATAAACGCGTTTCATGATTCCGCTCCTTTTCAATTTATTTGAATGGGTTCTTATTTTTTCGGACCTATCAGTCATACGGAAATGCATGCATTGGCCCAACACCTTCTCTCTGCTTATAAAACCAAAAATGTTAAAAAGCATTCATACGATAGTCTTCTTGCCGAAGTCAACCACTTGATGGTTCCAAAACGAACCT
>JAOZSO010000021.1:16367-19949 GCA_029939655.1 Desulfobacterales bacterium | reverse complement strand
CTGTCAAACAACACCATCAGGATTTTCGTCAGCAGTTCGGATGGGGGTGCACCCTGGGGGAAGCGGTTCAGCCGCTCGGTCAATCGCTGGTAGGCGAAATGTTCAACTGTATGGGCCATGGTTTTCGCATCCAAGTTCATACAAGGATTTGGGGACGGGTATTCATATATTACTATAGTTATCAATTATTATAACAGGTAGAGGCTATAGTAATATATGAATACCCGTCCCCAATGATCTTAAGTAAAAATGTACTGGTTAACCCGAACACTTCATTGAATGTCCGGGCTAACCAGATAAAAACCAAAGCATTAAATTGCCTTCTACTGCTACTTAATCCAGCGCGGCTTCTTAAACGTCGTTCCCGGATACGATGTCAGCGGCGGATCGGTGAAGATCGGCTGCAATTCACCACCTTGAACCTGGTAGTGTACCACCGGCGCACCCGATTGAGCACGTAGAACATTTGATTTATCCCATTTGATAAGCCCCATCTCGGCCTCATAGCCGTGTTTCTGAATATAGGCATTTACGGCTTTGAAATCATAGGCATCTCCCACCTTGACCACCGCATTGGCCCATGCCTTAACAGCGGTGTAGGCGATCCAGGCTCCGGCCGGGACCTGATGCTTGTAGAGGCTGACGAATTTATCTACCCAGGCCTGCCCGGCTGCATTGGGGGCCTTGGGTCCGGGCAGCCCGCTGGGCATTTCGCCCACAATACCATCGGCTAACGTACCCAGGGTGTCCACCACTTCACGTGGTGTAACGCCCCAGCCAAGACTGATGATAGAGTTGGAGGGTTTTTTAAGAAACTGCTGGATGAAGGTGATATTTTCCTGTCCACTGGGGATTTCAATGTGGATGAGAGCCGGTTTGATCCTGCGGATCTGGGAAATAATCACACCCCATTCGTTGGTACCGTAGGGCACGGTCTCCCGTTTAGCCACTTTCCAGCCTTTGTCTGTAAAACTTTTATTCAGCGTATCGCCTACTTCAAGGCCCCAAGAATCGTCGGTATTGATAATAACAACCTTTTTATTGGGGTATTTGTAGGGAAGCGCCATCAGCGCACGAAACATGCTCTTGGCCTGCTCGACGCCTACGTCGGTCGTCTGATAGATATTGTAATATTTAGCCGGGTCTTCATTGAAGATGTCCACAGCCGCCTGGGAGCCGTCATCGGCAAAAAACGGCGCGTCATATTTTCCATAAGCGCGAACATCCTGGCCCCATCCAGCCCAACCGGCATGCACTGAAGCCACATTCTTTTGGCCGCACAGATAATCGGCCGCCTGCATGACCACTTCAGGCTCAAACCCTTTGGAATCAAAGCGGATAATCTCAAGCTGTTTATTCAGCAATCCGCCTGATTCATTTATCTCGTCAATGGCCATTTTGATGCCTTTGAAATAGTCTGAGCCGGAGCCCGCTGCCCAGCCGGTCATAGGAATCGGAACACCGACCGGAATGGTATCTGCTGCCATGACCGCAGGAGTAAAAAACAGGCAACCCGCCATAACCAATGTAAATAGACTGATTTTTTTCATGTATTACCTCCCTTTTGTTTTGTTGAAATTAAAGTAAACTTTTATTAGAGCGACAAGATCGCGTTTCATAAAATCGCTATACAATTTTATTGGCCGAACGCTTCAGAAAAAAACCCATAACGCCGTCTGGAAGCGCCAGCACCAAAATTACTACCAAAGCACCCATGGCTACGGCCCTGTATGCGCCCAGGGGCGCCATGAGCTCACTGCCTGCGACCACCAAAAAAGAGCCCAGTATGGCGCCGGGAAAATGCCCAAGGCCACCCACCAGCATCATAACCATCAATATGCTAAATAAATCCAGATCCAGCATACGGAAAGAGAGCACCCCGTAGAAATGACCATAAAAACCCCCGATGATACCGGTTAAAAAAGAGGTCAAGGCAAAAACCATCAATTTGTATTTAAAGGCACTGATGCCCAGGCTCATGGCAAAATCCTGAGAATCTTTAAGGGCCAGAAACGCAACGCCCCAGTATGATTTAATCATAAACATAATAATCAGTGCGCAAGTGAGGGATACCAGCAGTGTCAGATAAAAGGTCGGTACGATATTGGCCGAGCTGAATGTATAGCCGAACATGCTGATGGGGGGTATGGTCAGGAGTCCAACAGATCCGCCGGATCCCAGGGCAATGCCGATCTCACCCCTTAATGTCGGCTGCAGGGCCATATGAACGCCAAAAGTCACCAGGGCCACATAGGGTCCTGCCAGTTTAAGACAGGGCAACCCCACAAGAACGCCCATGCCGGCGGTAAACAGACCGGCGATCAGGATGGACAACACCGGTGTCACATGATGATTGATGGCAAGAATACCGGAACAATATGCGCCCATGACAAAAAAGGCCACTTGGCCGAATGAGAAGATACCTGCAAACCCCATCATGACATCCCAACAAGAGGCCACAACAGCCCAGATGAGACACATGATCAGAATATTCATGATAAAGCGGACATCCCCCACAAAAATGGGCAGGATCGCCATGATCCCATAGCAAACGCCGATTATTATCGCCATATGTTTTAAACGCATAGCCTACTCGCCTTTTCCCATCAGACCTTGAGGTCGCAGCACCAGGGTCGCCAACAAAAGAATAAAAAGTGCAATAATGCCGTAGCTCATGCCGAACAACCAGCCCACGAACGCCTCCAGCATGCCGATAATGAAAGCGGCATAAAGACCGCCGCGGATGGAGCCCATGCCACCGAATGCAGTGACCACCCAGGCCTTAACCATGATGATACCGCCGGAATTGGGGTTGATAAACCACTTTTGGCTCAACAAAATTCCGCCAAAACCCACCATGACGGTTGAGATGGCAAAGGTGGCTGCAAAAATCCGCGCCTGTGGAATACCGACGATTTTGGCCCCTTCCGGATTCTGGGCCACGGCTTGTACGGCCATACCGATGCGGGTGTTGTTGAGCATCCATCCAAAAAGCAGGATACCACCCAGGGACATGATGAAAATCATGATGTCCTGGTGAGCGAACACCAACTGGCCCACTTCAAGCGTCCCATCCAGGATGGGGGGCAACGATTTCATGCTTACACCGAAGACCACCATATACAAGCTGGACAGAAAAAGCGACAGGCCCAGGGTCAGCATCATGACCTTGTTTTCCCAGTCCTGACGCTTCCTTAAGGGCGCCACCAAAAGTTTTTCCAATCCATACCCGACGACGAACATCAGCGGCATCACAATCACCAGAATCATCAGATAACCGCCAAATTGAAGACCGAGCCCGAAAATCAGTATCCAGGCAAAATAGCCACCCATGTTAAAAAACTCTCCATAGGCAAAATTAAAGGCCTTGGTCACACCATAGACCAGGGTCATGCCCACGGCCATCAATGCATATACGGAACCGGTGGACAACCCGGCAATAATCACATCGGTGATTTCATATAATAATAAAATAGTATCTTCACTAAACATACATTTTCACCTGCTATATCAGGCTAAACCAATTACGACAGAGTAAAATCGATCCCGTTCAGCACCCTCGGAACAATCTAAAATGACAAA
>JAOZSO010000021.1:0-16267 GCA_029939655.1 Desulfobacterales bacterium | reverse complement strand
TGGAGCTTTACATCAATGAAAAAATGCTACATTCCTAGAAATATTTCTTTTAAATGTTCATTGTTGAATGCTTCATCCTTACTACCTTCAAACGAGATGCGGCCCTCTTCCATGACATAGATTCTGTCGGCCAGTTCGGCAATCTGGGGGATATTCTGTTCCACCAGCAGAACGGTCTTACCCTGTTCATTGATCTGCTTGATGGTAGAAAATATTTCGTACCGCAGACTGGGCTGCAGCCCCAGAGAGGGTTCATCAATACACAGAAAATCGGCGTTGGACATCAGTCCCCTTGCCACGGCCAGCATGCGGGCCTCTCCGCCGCTCATGGTCGAAGCAAACTGTTTCTGACGGTCCACCAGACGGGGAAACAGGGTAAAAACCCGCTTCATGTTTTCCTTTTCATAGGGGCGGGCATTTTTAGAGTAAGCCCCCAGCTTGAGATTCTCCAATACGGTCATATAGGGGAATAATTCTCTATTTTCGGCGATATAGGTGAGGCCCATGTTGACAATTTTGTCGGTAGCCATGTCACTGATTTCGTGATTTCGATAGGTGACATTACCATCCGTCTTTTCCACCATTCCGCAAATAGATTTCAAGAGGGTGCTCTTGCCATGTCCATTGGGCCCAAGGATGACCACCACCTGGCCCCGCTCAACAGAAATGGAGACATCTTTCAGAATGTGTGACTGGCCGTAATAGGCATTCAATTTTTCAACTATCAGCATAGGAATTGCCCAGGTAGCACTCGATAACTTTTGGATTGTTGACAACTTTCTCCGGTGCCTCACAACAGATCTCTTTCCCGGATTCTATTATCAGCAGTTTTTCGGTCAGTTCGGTCAACACCTTCATAAAATGCTCGATAATAATAATGGTGATGCCCAGCTCTTTGTTGATCCGTTGAATCAGGTCCATCAGGCTCCTGATTTCCCCGGCATTGCATCCTCCCATAGGTTCATCGAGCAGGAGAATTTTGGGCTTTGTAGCCAGTGCGGCCCCGATCATCAGCTTTTTTTTACCCAAAAGGTTCAACAAGTCGGTATGCTGAAGACGTTCTGTTTCAAGATCAACAAATCGGATCACTTCGTCCACATGCGCCGGATCAAGACCACCCCTGGCACCGAAACGACTGCCGACACTGATGCTTTTTTGAACCGTGAGACTGGGAAAGACCTGGGGAATCTGGAAAGTACGGGCAATGCCGGTTTTTGCAATACGATGGGGCGGCAGACCGGTGAGTTTACGACCGTCAAATTCGATGGTACCCTCGTAGGAGTAGAAACCGGTGATAAGGTTGTAAACCGTTGATTTTCCAGCGCCGTTGGGCCCTGCAATGCCGAATACCTGCCCCTCCTGCACGTCAAAGCTGAGGTCGTCCACTGCTTTGAGCTCTCCAAATTTTTTCGTGATATTAGTGGCTTTGAGTATCACATCAACCTCTAATTTAGCAGGAAAAACCAATATCGTATTTGAGCCGCAACCGGATTTGAAATATATGCCATGTAAACGAAAAAAGGCAACTTATTTGTTGCCTATGCGGCATCGGAAACAATTCTCCTTACTTGCCGCTTTTGTCGAAAATTCTTCCAATGGCTGCCGGAGGCGTGGTCTTTCCAACAACACCCACCAGCACGATGATAGTCAGAACATAGGGCAGCATGGCCAGGAGGCTGGAAGGAACCGGGAAACCCTTGGCACCGAGATAGATCTCCACCCCTTTGGCACCACCAAAGAGCAGACAGGCCAGCATGGCGCCCTGGGGCTTCCACTTACCGAAAATCATGGCGGCCAGGGCGATGAAGCCATGCCCGGATATCAAAGTATTGCTGAAGCGGGAGACTACGGCAATGCTCATGGCGGCCCCGCCCAGACCTGCAAAAAATCCGGAGGTCATGACGGCACCATAGCGAATACGGTAAACGCTGATACCCAATGTATCTGCTGCCTCGGGATGCTCCCCCACAGCCTGAACACGCATGCCGATCTTGGTCTTATAGAGCACAAACCAGACCACGGCCACGAGGAAAAAAGCCAGGTAAACGGTGGCAAATCGATTGAATACGAGATCCATGAAACCGGATGATTTGAATAGTTTTCCCTCTCCAAATAGAAAGCTTATGGGCAAGGGGATCTTCTTCGGTATCGTAAGGGTTTGGGTGGCCCCGTCAAAGAACAGACGGCTCAGAAAAAGGCCCAAGCCGGACCCTAGGAAGTTGATGGCGATTCCGGAAACAATCTGCTCTGCGGCAAAGGAGACACAGGCGATGGCGTGTATCAACCCCAGCAGCGCTCCGCCCAAACCGGCACAAACAAAACCCAGCCAGGGACTGTGCGAGTAATAGGCAACCGTGGCTCCCACAAAAGCACCGAAGAACATCATGCCTTCCAGGCCAATGTTGACAACGCCGCTGCGCTCGGTGATAACACCCCCCAGGGAGGTGAAAATCAGAGGAGTCGAGTACATCAGCGTTGTCCCGATAATAAATCCGATGTCTTTTATGATTGCTTCCATCAGTTCTTCGCCCGCCTCTCTAAAGTAGTCAGGATTAATCGTATCAATTTCGGCATGGCCACAAATAGAATAATGGTTCCGATCATAATGTTGATCACCTCGGTGGGTGCCTGCATGGCATCCTGGATCTTTGACCCTCCGTATTTCAGAGCGCCGAACAACAGGCCTGCAAAAACACTGCCCGCCCCGGTGTTGTTACCGATCAGCGAGACAGCGATGCCATCGAATCCATAGCCCTCCATGGCGGCCAGCTTTGCGATGCGATGGCTGACCCCCAGCACCTGAAAGGCCCCCGCCGCTCCGGCGAGTCCACCGGAGAAAAGCATGGAAATCACCATGCTTTTCTTCACATTGATTCCCCCGGCTTCAGCCGCATGGGGGTTGAAACCTACGGCCCGCAGTTCATAGCCCAGAGTGGTTTTGTTGAGTATGTACCACACCAAAACGGCCAGCAGGATGGCAAAGACAAAGCCGATATTGATGGGGGTCTTGAGCACATCTCCGAGTATCTTATGGCTTCGGATAAACTCGATACCGGCCTCGGAGATCTTCCAGTCGCTCAACAGGTTGATCCTGGCGGTGGACTGGATGGCATAGGTTTTACCTGTCCCCTGGCTGCCAAAGGCCTTCAGGGTGACGACAAAGTTGGAAAGGTAAAGGGCAACCCAGTTCAGCATGATGGTGGAGATCACCTCGTGAACCCCGAAGCGGGCCTTGATGTAGCCGGCCAGTCCGCCCCAAACTGCAGCAGCGATAATTGCCAGCCCCACGGCCACGGTTACGTGCAGGATCAAGGGCAGCTTGAAAAAATAGCCTGCGGCGGCGGCCATAATGGCGCCGATGATATATTGCCCCTCGGCACCGATATTGAACAGGCCGGTACGCATGGCAAAGGCCACGGACAGCCCCGTAATGATCAACGGTGTGGCATAAATGATCACGTAGGATACGTATTTGGAGCGCGAAAATATCCCTTTGAGGATAACCCAATAGGCTTCCAAAGGGTTGAAACCGGCCACAAGCAGGATAATGGCCCCCAACAGGAATCCCAATGCAATCGAAATCAGGGTGAGTCCCAGAGAACCGTTCAAGAATTTGCTTTTCAATGCCTCTCCATTCAAATTCATCGGGTGCCTCCTGCCATCATGAGACCTACTTCATTCTCATCGACACCTTTTGCATCGACAATCCCCACAATTTTACCCTCGAAGATGACGGCAATACGATCGGACACATTCATGACCTCGTCCAAATCGAAGGATATCAGCAATACAGCCTTACCCCTGTCCCTCTGATTCACCAGTGCAGTGTGGACATATTCGATGGCTCCCACGTCCAGACCTCGTGTGGGTTGGGAAGCGATCAAAACTTCGGGATCGTTGCTCACCTCCCTTGCAATGATCACTTTTTGCTGGTTCCCTCCGGAGAGGGATTTTGCAGCCAGATAAGGATTCGTGGGACGGATATCGAAATCCTCGGTGCAGTGATCGGCGTATGCATAGATTTTCTCGCGGTTCAACACCCCGTGCTTGGAAAAAGGAGTGTCGTGGTAGGTCTCCAGAATGAGATTTTCGGCCACATCGAACTCCATAACCAAGCCTCTTTTCTGCCGGTCTTCGGGGATGGTGCGTATGTTCCATTTGTTGATCACCTCATTGGGGTTCGATCCGGTGATCTCCCTCCCATGAAGGGTGATGGTTCCCTTGGCAACCTTACGCAGACCGGTCAGAGCCTCTACAAGCTCTGACTGGCCGTTGCCGTCCACCCCTGCAATACCGAGAATTTCCCCTTTGTACAAATCCAGGTTGAGTCCGTTAACAGCCGCAATGCCCCGGTTATCCTCAACCATTAGATCCTGAATGGCGAGAATCTGCTCCCCTTTTTGCTGGTCCTTTTTTTCCACCGAAAAGGAGACCTCACGACCCACCATCATGGAAGCCAACTCTTGCTGTGTGACCTTACTCACCTCCACGGTATCGATAAATTTGCCTCTTCTTATAATGGTGCAATAGTCGGCCACCTGTTTGATCTCGTGGAGTTTGTGGGTGATGATGATGATGGATTTGCCCTCTTGGGTGAGGTTGCGGATAATCGCTATCAGTTCCTGGATCTCCTGGGGGGTCAAAACGGCGGTGGGCTCGTCCAGGATCAGAATCTCGGCCCCTCGATAAAGCGCCTTGAGGATCTCCACCCGTTGCTGGCTGCCGACGGAGATATCTTCGATCTTATCCCGGGGATTGATGGCCAACCCGTAGCGATCGGAAATCTCGGCCACCTTTTTCTCGGCGGCAGCCATATCAAGGATCCCCATCATTTTGGTGGTCTCTCTGCCCAGGATGATGTTCTGGGTGACGGTAAACGACTCCACCAGCATGAAGTGCTGATGAACCATGCCGATTCCGTGCTGGATGGCCGCATTGGGATCATTGATTTCGACCTCCTGTCCCTTGATGCAGATCCTGCCATGGGTGGGACGGTAGAGGCCGTAAAGACAGTTTACCAGGGTTGTTTTCCCAGCCCCGTTTTCCCCTAAAAGTGAATGCACTTCGCCTTTGTGGACCGTTAAACTGATCCGGTCGTTGGCAACGAAATCACCAAATTTTTTTACCACATCGATCATCTCGACAACCTTTTGGGAAAAATCGATGGTAGTCACATGCGTGTCTCCTTCGCAGGTACTGGTTCAGTCCGGTTGTAAAAAAAATTCAACCGGTCGGCGGTTCGTGAAAACATTGACCGGTATGGTTGGAGTTTTGGGATGGGGAAAAGATCTTAACTAAGTTGAGCGATTGCCGAGGTTGCCGTAGCTACAAGATTGATGGCCCGCGCTGAAAACGGCGGGCCATCAATAAATTTGGGTTAAAACTTGAATGCGTCAAATTCGACTTTGGTGGACGGTACTTTGAACTCTCCCTTTTTGATCCTGGCGGTCAATTGATCCACCTCGGCCAGAATATTGGCAGGGACATGTTTTGGGGAGGTTGGGGCGATACCGACACCATCGTTGGAAAGATTGTAAACCACGGTTTCGCCACCGTTCCATTGGCCGGCTTTCAGCTTTCGTGCTACATCGTAAATAGCATTGTCCACCCGCTTCATGGCCGAAGTGAGCACATTGTCCGGTGCCAGAAAGTTTTGATCCTTGTCCACACCGATGGCCCATTTACCCTTTTCCTTGGCCGCTTCGATGACACCGTCACCAACACCGCCGGAGGCGTGGAAGACTATATCAGCACCCTTTTGATACATATTATTGGCAATGGCTTTGCCCTTGGCCGCATCGGTAAAGGATTCCGCATATTGAGACAAGACTTCACACTTGGGGTTGGCCATCTTGACCCCGGCCATATACCCATATTCGAATCTTTCGATGAGGGGGAATTTGATGCCTCCCACGAAACCGACCTTGTTTGTTTTCGTCATTTTTCCGGCGATATAGCCTACCAGAAAAGAGGGCTGTTCTTCCTGGAATACGATACCGGTCACATTTTTGGGGGTTTCAGGGCCATAGGCAAAATCGATGATGGCATACTTCTGGTCTGGATTGATTTGTGCCGTCGATTTGATGGCATCACCCATGAGAAAACCGATTCCCCAGATCAGATCGAATCCGGCATCAGTCAACGTTTCCATATTGGGAGCATAATCTGCATCCTGCTTGGATTCCTTGTATGCCACTTTGACGCCGAAATCTTTTTCGGCACGCTGAAGCCCTTCCCATGCCGATTGGTTAAAGGACTGATCGTTGACACCCCCCACATCGGTAACCATGGCGATTTTGAGTTTTGCACCCATTGCCGGGGTGCCGAAACAGATCATTAATGCTATCGCGATCAAAACCAGGTGGATGAATCTAAATCTTCTCATAATTCCTCCTCATTATTCTGAATATATTAACACAGCGAATTGAAGCCTTTGCAGAGCGATAATAATTGCTTGGGAAGTTTATTGCAAGCATATTATCGTCAAAAGATAGGCGTTTGCCCTATTTGCAGGCAACACTTTATAAATTGTTTTTCGGTGCGTTTTGAAGGATCGTCACGCCGGAGCTGGTGCCGATACGGCTGGCACCGGCATGGATCATGGCCGCGGCCGTATCCCAGTCCTTGATGCCGCCGCTGGCCTTGACCTGCATGGTATCGCCGACGGTTTGCTTCATCAATCTGACGTCTTCAATGGTTGCACCCCCGCTGGAAAAACCTGTGCTGGTTTTGACAAAGTCCGCATTTGCCGACATGGCTATTTTACACGCCAGCATTTTCTCCTTTTCCGTCAACAGACAGGCTTCGATGATAACTTTGAGTATTCTGTCGGAACCGGCAACTTGCCGCACCCCCTTGATATCTTCTTGTGCGGTTTTAAAATCCCCCGATTTAAGGGCGCCTATATTCAAGACCATATCGAGCTCCATGGCCCCTTCTTCAATAGCTGTTTCAGCTTCGAATGCTTTGGCTTTGGCATGCATGGCCCCGAGGGGGAAACCAACCACAGAGCAGACATGGACGTTGCTCCCCTCCAGCATACTGCAGACCATTGCAACATGACTCGAATTGATGCACACAGCTCTGAATCCATGCGTCATGGCTTCCTGGGCAAGCAATTCCAGATCGGTGGGAGTCGTGTCCGGTTTCAACACGGTGTGGTCGATGGCTTTTGCCATTGTTTCCAGTGTAATGTTGGATTGCGCCAATGGTTTGTTCATCCTTATTCCTCCTCTTCGGCGATATGATATTCGAGTTCGATGCCGGGTGCCCATGATCTGATGAGCATTTCGACAATATCCATTTGACGTATACGCGTGGGTTTTTCCACCAATACGATGCGGTCGATGGCATGCTTTTCCTTGAGCGACATCAGGTTCAACCGCAGGATTACAGAAAGAAGCGGTGAGACACTCGGGTTGTAGGCCACAGATTCCACATAGCTCCCGCTTACAACTTCTCCTTCCGGGGTCCGAACCGCACAGCCGGCAAGATTTTCGGTATAGGGAGCATAGGATGCTTCTGCGGCCGAAAGCGCTGCTAAAACGGTCAGGTCATCCGATTGACATCCCACCAACCTGAGTTTCCGAGTCGATGGGTATGGTGCCATAAGGCATTTGTCGTTACCAAGATCAGACGGGGTAAACGCTTCGGGAAGAATTTCCGATAACCGGTTCCGGTGATAGGCGTTACCCTCTCCCACAGGCCACAGAACCATCAATTCAGTGCCGGCGAAGAGCTCATTGAGAAACTGACGACAGTGCCCGCACGGGGGTTCCGACGTGGCAATCGCTTTTAAGAAACCGATTTCCCGGTGCCAGGCGTTCATGACGGCCACCTGTTCTGAATGGAGTGTCATGCTCAGAGCCAGGCTTTTGAATTCCATGTTGGCGCCCAGGTATAGATTTATTTGCGTGTCGGAAGTCCCTTTCGCCGCAAGCGCAACCGCACCTACATGAAATTCGGAGATGGGCGCTACTGAGAAAACTTTTGCCAGCGGCAACAGACGGATCATCAACGCCTCTATAGATACGTCCAGCAGGCTCATCAGCTCATTACACATCTTTTGCGAGAGCTTGCCACCCTGTTGCGGCAGGTGCTGTAAAAAAGTCCGTGCAGAATCAGGAAAGCCATTCAAGGCCGTCTCGAATCGATCTTTCCGGTTTCCCCTCATGGGTTCAACTCCTCGACTGTGTCGCCGGAAACTTTTGCATGGATAAGCTTCTGTGGAGCGATTTTTTCGGGGCCAATGGTGTAGGCTCCCAACAACCGTTTGGCAGCAGAATCAATTTTAGCATTATCTCCGTCTGAATGGAGAACCGCCAGGGACTCATCTCTCTGGATGGAATCGCCAACTTTTTTGTTTAAGACAATACCGATGGACAGGTCGATGGTATCCTCTTTGGTTTGTCTGCCGGCCCCAAGTATCTTGGCGGCCATGCCCACTTCAAGCGCGTCGATCCCCTGAACGAATCCTGAACTATCCGATTCCAACAAGATGGTTGTCCTGGAACGGGGCAGCAGGTCGGTGTTTTCAACCACATCCGGATCACCTCCCTGGGCCTCGATAAACGCCTTTAATTTCTGCGCTCCTTTTTTATTGGCAAGGTGGGATTTCAACACCTCTTTGGCTTCCGGTTGGGATTGAGATATTCCGGACAATACGAGCATTTCGCCCCCCAGGGTCAAAACCAGATCCGTCAAATCCTCTGGCCCTGATCCATTGAGCGTGTCGATGGATTCCTTGACTTCCAGGGAATTTCCAATGGCATACCCCAACGGTTGTGCCATTCCCGTAATAAAGGCAGTGATTTTTTTACCCGCCCCTTCGCCGATACCAACCATGGTTTTTGCCAGTTTCACGGCATCCGTGTAAAGTGGTGTAAACGCGCCGGCACCCGTCTTTACATCGAGTACGATACCGTCTGCACCGGCAGCCAGTTTTTTGCTCATGATCGAACCGGCAATCAGCGGAATGGCGTCCACGGTAGCTGTGGCGTTTCTCAAGGCATAGATCAACTTGTCCGCCGGTGCCAGTGTCCCGGTTTGGGCGATGACACTCACATGAACCCGGTTGGTAATATCGATAAACTGATCTCTGGTAAAATCAGTCCGCATTCCGGGAATCGATTCGAGTTTATCAACAGTACCGCCCGTATGACCCAGCTCCCTGCCGGACATTTTGGCCACAATACCGCCGCAGGATGCGACAAGGGGCGCCAGAACAAGGGTTGTCTTGTCCCCGACGCCTCCCGTGGAATGCTTGTCGACCTTAAAGCCTTTGATGGGAGACAGATCGACAGAGTCTCCGGACGTAACCATGCTCATGGTCAGGTCTCTGCATTCACGGGTGTTCATCCCCTTGAAATAAACAGACATCAAAAAGGCAGCCATCTGATAGTCCGGAATACGGCCGTTGGTAAAGCCGCTGATCAAATATCCGATCTCCTTTGTCGAGAGTGACCGACCGTCCCGCTTTTTTTTTATTAGTTCGTAGGCGTTCATCATACGCTTACCGGGTCCAACTTTTTAATGACCTGTTTGAGTAATTTTTTAACCGTGGCCAAATGGCGTGCCGAGGTTTCAATGACCTCCTGGTGCGAAAGCGGGTTTTGACTCAAACCAGCCGCCTGGTTCGTTATGAAAGAGAGTCCCAGCACCTTCATTCCCAATCGATTCGCTTCAGTTGCCTCCGGGACGGTTGACATGCCCACCATATCTGCTCCCATGATCCGCAGCGCCCTGATTTCGGCAGGCGTTTCATAAGACGGTCCCGATAGCGCCGCATAAACGCCCGCCTTGAGTGTAACACCAACCTCAGCGGCAGCACAAGTGGCTTGATTTCTAAGCTTCGGATCGTATACTTCTATCGAGCCCCGCAGCCGAGCCGGCAAATTCAAGGGTATATTCCGCATTAGATCCATATGGTCGGTGATGAGAATGATATCACCGGGTAAAAAGTTTTTGTTGATACCACCTGCGGCATTGGTCACGATAACAGCCTTGACACCGAAGAGAGCCATGACTTTTATCGGAAACACAACAGTTCCCAAAGGGTGTCCTTCGTAATAATGCACCCTTCCGGAAAGGGCGAAAAGAGGCCTTCCTGAAATAGTGCCAACAACGACTTCACCCGCGTGTCCCTTTACCGAAGATACGGGGAAATGGGGTATGTCTACATACCGGATACGGATGGAACGCTCCATTTCTTCCACAAGCCCCCCGAGTCCGCTGCCCATTACAACCCCGACTGCCGGAGCTACAGAAAGACGCTGCTTCAGGAAAGCAACCGCTTCAAGAACATACGCATCCGGATATGATGTCATCTTTGAAACTCTTTCCGTTAAGAAGGTCGCCCACACCGAGAAGATCTGCGATGGTCTGGCCACAATCGGCAAATGTATCCCGTATGCCGAGGTCAACCCACTTTTTGACTGTTTCGCCGTATACCAACAACGGTACATATTCCCGGGTATGATCGGTATGGTGCTCGTAGGTCGGGTCACACCCATGATCGGCGGTAATCATCAGGATATCTTTGCTCGACAAGTTTTTGATGATTTGGGGAAGTTTCTCATCGAACTGTTCAAGTGCCAGGGCATATCCTTCCGTGTCTCGCCTGTGTCCGTATAGCATGTCAAAATCCACGAGATTGGCAAAAATCATTCCTTTCCCATCCCTATGGCGTTGCATGGCTTCGCAGGTCATCTCTATTCCATGCAGGTTATTATTGGTATGTACTTCTTCAGTGAGTCCCCTGTGTCCGAAAATGTCGCCGATTTTACCGATACCGACAGTATCAAATCCCGTCCTGTACAGGATGTCCAGAAGTGTTTCAGCAGGGGGTTCAATGGAAAAATCTTTTCGTTGGCTGTTTTTTCTTTCAAAATGCCCTGGTTTGCCTTTAAAAGGTCTTGCAATCACCCTTGCGACCGAATGTGGACCCGTTAAAATATTTCTGGCAATCCAACAATATTCATAGAGGGTTTCCGACGAGATAATCGATTCATGGGCAGCGATCTGGAATACGGAGTCGGCCGATGTGTAAACAATTGGGCAACCCGTCTCAAGGTGGTGTTGCCCCAATTCTTCCAGGATCAGTGTGCCGGATCTCGGGTAATTTCCTAAAGTTTTGCGCCCGATCCTTTTTTCAAAGGTTTGGATGAGATCCAATGGAAACCCATCCGGATAGGTCGGGAATGCTTCTCTTGAAACAATTCCTGCAATCTCCCAGTGTCCGGAAGTTGTGTCCTTGTTAAAGGATTGTTCCGCCATCTTGCCGTAAGCACCTAAAACAGGTTTGGGATCACATCCCACGGGGACAATTTGCCCCATCCCGAGAGAGCATAGGTTGGGAATTTTCAGCCCACCACGATGTGCGTATATGTGCGGCAACGTAGCGGCTCCCGCATCGTTGAATGCGACTGCATCGGGAAGAGCGCCCACGCCGAGGCTGTCCAGAATGATAAGTATGACTCGGTCAATCATTTCCAGGTATTATTATTTTAATTGGGCATACCGGTCAAGAGTATCCTCAATAAAATCGTTTCACGATTTTATTTGACGCGACGTTGTCGCTAATTAGTGTCCATCCACGGATGAGAAATTTTGCGTGAGTTCAAGGCGGGCGTCAGATTTGAACCGCAGGAATAGCTGGCTATTTTGAGGGTTCAAATCATGACGCTCAACGCAGAAATCGCGCGAAAAAGCCATTTGTGGATGGGCACTAGTTAGCCGGGGGCATCCAGTACCTTCCTGGATAGCGCTAAAGCTTCACTTCGTACCCCGCCTGCGCGGGAATGACAGCTTTAAGGTATTTAATTGCCGGAGTAATAAATTTAACTTGATATCGAACAGACATACAATTTATATTGCTATTATCACTATTACCCAAAAAGGAGGCAACCCTATGGAAAAAATTAAAAAACAGTTAAGCGTGCTTGCCATCATTTTCATTGCAGTCAGCGTGCTGAGTATCGCGGGACCATTTACAACCAACAGTATCGCGGACAGTCATTACACCACAAAAGATCTGAACGAACAGCTCGTCATGGCGACCCTTTGGGTCCAGACCTCGGCTGAATTCAGGGCCTTGTGCTATCAGGCTTTTAACCTTGCCAAGATGAATCTTGATGCGTTTCTGAGTTCGTATTCCGGATCCAAAAAGGTCGCCATCAGCGTCGATGTGGATGAAACCCTCATCGACAACTCGTTATATGAAGCTTTTCTTATCGGTAATGATTTTGGTTATTCATCCAAAACATGGGGACCCTGGCAATCGTCCGGTCTGGCAACCCCCTATCCCGGTTCTATTGAGTTTCTGAATTATGCCAGGCTAAGGGGCGTGGAAGTCTTTTACATCACCAATATAAAAATGAAATATTATGAGCCTGCCGGTAAAAAACTCAAAGCCATGGGATACCCATTTATCGACAAGAAACATCTGCTGTTCAGAACCGACACCAGCGACAAACAACCCCGCCGGGGTAGTGTGGAAAAAGACTATGTAATCGCTCTTTTCCTGGGCGACAATCTGAATGATTTCCTCAGCGTTTTTCGCAAGAAACCCATTGATGTGCGATCTGCCGAGGTCGATAAAATCAGGGAAGAATGGGGCAAGCGGTTTATCGTATTTCCAAATCCCATGTATGGCGACTGGGAAGGCGCGGTATACAAAGGCAATTGGGGTGCAAGCGCGGCAGAGAAAGACCAGATGCGGAAGGATCATCTCCAGCGCTGGGATTACCAACCATAATAAAATCGTTTCACGATTTTATTATTTTGAGATGACTTCTAATGCGGGAGGTATTTATTTACTATAATACCGAGTTTCCTGCGTGTTTCCTTTGGTATGACATTAGCATCCGTCATGATGGCCTTTTCCAATGCCGTGGCACATAGACAGTCTCTTTTCTCCGGTATCTCCGGCACGATATTTTGAATAATCCTTTTTGCATGCGAAATATTTTTATTGAGATTCTGTAGCACTGTTTCCACCGTCACTTCGGATTCATCTTCGTGCCAGCAGTCATAGTCGGTAACCAGGGCCAAGGCTGCGTAACAGATTTCAGCCTCCCGCGACAGCTTTGCTTCCTGGAGGCTTGTCATACCGATGATGTCCATTCCCCACCGACGATACAAATTCGACTCCGCCCGGGTGGAAAAGGCCGGTCCCTCAATGCATATGAGGATCCCGCCTTTGTGCGTTTTGGCACCTGTTTCGACAGCTGTCTCATGAAGCAATGAGGCAAGATCAGGACATATTGGTTGTGCAAAGGCAATGTGGGCAACCAGTCCATCGCCGAAAAAGGTACTTTTTCGGTTTCTGGTTCGATCAAAAAATTGATCGGGGATAACGATATCGAGAGGATGAATATCTTCTTTCAGGCTACCCACGGCGGTGACGGATATGATGTGTGAGGCCCCCATTTGCTTGAATCCATAAACATTTGCCCTGAAATTGATCTCCGACGGCGTGAGTTTGTGCCCCTGACCATGCCTGGGCAAAAAAGCGACCCGGACACCTCCCAGCGTGCCGACAACATATGCATCCGACGGATGTCCAAAGGGTGTGTCGAGGGTTACAGTGGTAACATTGGATAGTTCTTCCATGTTGTAAAGACCACTGCCGCCGATAATACCGATTCGGATCTTCTCGTTCATGGGGATCCTTTTGGGAGGTTAACTGTTGACATACCAGGGACTTTGAAATTTAAATATGTAACCATACACCATCAAAACGTGTCAAAGGAGCAAACAGTATCATGAATGTCATTGATATGGCAACCTGGCCCAGAAAAAGCCAGTTCGAATTTTTTAAGCAACTTTCGGCGCCCCATTTCAGCATCACCTCAAGCGTAAATGTTACGAATATAGTAGAGTGGCGGAAATCGGAGGAAATCTCACTATTCAATGCCGTTCTCTACTGTATCATGACGGCTGCCAATGCTGTCCCGGAACTGCGGTTGAGATTCCGCAAAGACACCATCATCGAACACGATGTGGTCCACGCCTCCCCGACAGTACCCATCGATGGTGATCGGTTCGCTTTTTGCCGTATCGAATATGTACCAGAGTGGGATGCGTTCAACACAAATTGTGTGGACGCCCTGGAAAAAGCAAAAATGCAGAACGAGCTACGGGAGCACATCGACAACTCAGATGAATGGATTTTTTTGAGCTGTCTGCCCTGGTTGAACTTCACGGCCTTGACCAACCCCAATAACGGACCGAATGACTGTATTCCAAGAATATCATGGGGAAAGCTGGATGGCCAAGGATCCAACTGGATGATACCCGTGAGTCTCCAGGTCCATCATGCACTGGTGGATGGTGTTCATGTGGGGAAGTTTTACGAAGCCCTGGCGGAGAACATAGCAACCGGTTTAAACAAGCAATAGCTCCGCATTACTAATTTCGAATCCTTACAAGTTGTGCTATATCAGTCCAATGGATTCAGCTGAAAACATTAAAAAAAAAACCGATCTGTCGTATATTGATATTCTGATCGCCGTATCCATCGTACTGTTCGGACTCTATTGGCTGATGATGCGTGATTTTAATGGTGCAACTGACAAAACAGTGGTTATTTACAAAGACGATGATGTCATATGGACACTCCCCATGCAGAAAGATCGGATCATTCAGCTGGAACCGTTCGGCGTCTCTATGGTAGTGGAAATTCGCGACCAAAAAGTCCGAGTATTGTCATCTTCATGCCAACAGCAGATATGTGTTCGCAAAGGCTGGACCGGGCAAGTTCATAATCCCATTATTTGCATACCTAATAAAATCACTATCGACGTAACAGGAGCTGATCCCGGATATGATGCCATCACCCGCTGACAGGATTTACAGATCGGGGCAAATTCCTATTTTCATTGCCTGTGCATCCATACTTCAGATCTCGGAATCCTTGCTACCCCATCCTATCCCAGGACTCAGATTTGGATTGGCCAATATCGTTTCCCTCATTGTTTTAATCCAGTATGGATTCAAACCCGCTCTAACTGTAACGTTGCTGCGATCCGTGGTCAGTTCATTTATTATGGGAACATTTCTATCACCGGGATTCATATTGAGTTTCGCTGCCGGGTGCGCAAGTATTTCAGCTGCAGGTCTACTGAGTTTGATCTCAGCCAGACACCCGTTTTTCAGGATAAGTCCGATCGGTCTGAGCATTGCAGGTGCATTCATCCATAACATGGTTCAGATCTATCTTGCCTATCTGATACTTTTCAATCATCCCGGAATCTTTTTTCTCATTCCCTGGCTTGCATTTGGGTCTGTCATATTAGGTGGTTTTTCCGGGTTCATTACCGCTGGAATCATAAAACAGTTGCGCCAGAAAACAAAAGCCGTATCTGTTGCGATTCATCCAGAGCCTGCATATAAGAACAATATCTACCAGCATACAAATTCCTGGTTGCACAAATGTTCCCCTGAAATAAAGATTTCATTTGTTCTGATTATAACCGCAGTGACCGTTTTGTTTGAAAATCTGATACTATATAGCCTCCTGGCTACAACCATCCTGATCCTTATTCCAACGGCAAAGCTCCAGTATAACACCACCTTTCATGTCTTAAGAAAGTTATGGGTCATCATTCTGAGTGCTTTTATCCTGCCCCTATATTTCAATCCGGGCAGTCGTGTTTTCATTAAAACGGAACTGATTTCCATCCACCAGGAGGCATTGATCACCGGATGTATTTTCAGCGCGAGAATCATCATTCTTGCCCTGTTATCCTCAATAGTGGCCCAGACGACCCATACAAAGGCATTTACCAACGGGATACGGACCTTTATCAAACCGCTTGATCGTATGGGCGCAAATAGCAGTTATATCGCTCAAACCATTTCCTCCTCATTAACGGCCCTCCCTGAAGTATGGCATGAAATAAGATCGGTGATTGCATCGCTTTTAAAGGGGAAAAACAGAGATCTAAAAACGCTGAAGACAGCCGTAACAGAGTTGTTCGTATATTTGTTTTCAAAAAACGACAGGCTATAGTAGATACCCGGGTCCAAAGAGCCCGGCACTGATTCAACCCTATAAGAGTTAACGTTATGCACATTCAGCGTGTGAAAATTCTAAATCCGAATATCGAAATACGAAACAAATCCAAATATCAAATGCTCAAATGATTTAAACATAGCTTGAACTTCTATCTCCAAGGTCTTGTTTTGATCATTCGAATTTGGATCTTTAGATATTGTTTAGGATTTCGAATTTCGTGCTTCGGATTTAAGTAACTACCAACATCGG
>JAOZSO010000236.1:0-5714 GCA_029939655.1 Desulfobacterales bacterium | reverse complement strand
GGCTGGACAGGCACAAAGAGGCTTGCTTTGTTATTATGGATGTCCATCTGGACAAGACATTGCATGGTATCGAGCGTGTGCCTTCTCCCCTCGAACTCATGGCTCTGTCTGCTGAGATGATTGGCGCCAGTCGCGTATCTTCCCATGAAATCAAATTTGAAGCCGTGAAACAAATCTATTATATGAGTTCTGAATCCCGGAAACACTGTGACCCAAGCGATAATATATCGGTGGTCACCCTACCGGAGCCTGGGGAATGGTTTCCCGTCAGGCGGCAGGATGTGGAAGGCCATGGGGCGGACTATGCCGGTGTTGTCCAGCGGCGCCGGTCCGGAAGAAACTTTGCCAGGGAACCGATACCGGTCGGATCTTTTATGCGTCTTATATCGCTGGTGGGTACGGCACCCCGTTCCGACATAAGTGCGACACCCCGCTTACTCCCTGTTACAACAGGATTTTTGGTGGGCCATGTGGAGGGATTTGATCAGGGCTTTTACCGATTTTCCAGTGAGGACAGGGCGTATGGCCTTCTCAAACCGGGGTCTTTTGTCGAGAAAATGGCGCGGATCTGCCTGGATCAGCGATGGCTTGCAAACGCCGGCGCCCTTTTTTTGTTTATGGCAAACCTGAAGGTGTTGGATGACGAATATGGGGCCAGGGGATACCGCTATGCCATGATGGATGCCGGAATACTCGGTCAGCGATTGTATCTGGGGAGTGCGGCGCTGGGTTTGGGTTGCTGTGGCATCGGGGCATTCTATGACAATGAAGCCCGGGAGCTATTAGATCTCAATGACGACAGCTATTTGTTGTATCTGGTGGCGGTGGGAAACATAAAAAAACGAAAGTAGACGAGGTTTTGATGGTCTTTGTGGGTATCGGTGCGGAAGGGATAATAGGCGACTTCAGCGCCCAAACTCACGCATAAGGCAGCCTAAGGAAAGAACAGAATTTATACCAAAAGAAATAAAATAGAATTTATGTACTACCCAGGTTTTAAATTAAATACCGACGGTTGCGCTGTTCTTTCCCAACGCTGCCTAATGCGTTCAGACAGTGTCCGCTTTCGCTGCCCATCACCCCTTCCTCCCTGCCGGCTAAGGGTTTGATAGAAAAACACCTCGAGTTCTGAATAAATTTGCAGCGCAAATTTATTATTCTATTGCCTGAAATTCTTTCATGAACTTCCGGTCGATAGCGTCCTTGATGAAAAAAGCAAGTTTCCCACTCAGCAGAAACCATCTTTTTTGCAGGATCCCCTTACCACCCCCCACGTTGAAGATCAGGAGATAATCGCCTCCCGGATCAAAAGTATGAAGAGGTTTGCCGTCCAGTGCCGCCATGAGATTGGCATAGAGTATGGGATTTTCACGAACCGCATAGACGCCCACTTTATCGAGAGGCTGGGGTTCAAAATAGATACAGTCGCCCCCGCCAAAAATATCCGGATGGGCTGTAGACTGAAGATACGCATTCACCAGAAGCCCCCCGTCAGGACCTGTGGGCAATCCGGATTTTTTGAATAGGCGGTTTGGCCTGACCCCCAACGCCAGAAAAATAATATCGAGGTCGTGGTGCTCACCCGATGCCAGGATAACTGTTTTGGATTCGATTGCTTTGGCATAACTGCCGGACAGGATGTGGATGCCACGTTGCGTGAGAGATTTTTTTACCTTGGTCCGAACCTTTTCCGGAAATCGTGACATGAAACGCTTGCCGGAAAAAATTTTTATCTCGGGCAGGTTTTTTCCGCTGTCCTGCGTCAGTTGCCAGACATTACCCGCGATTTCGGCAGAGGATGGACCGCCACCGATGATACCGATACTGATTTTTTCCCGGGAACACAACTCAAGGATCCTCGTTTGTGCTTCCAGCAGTCGTTCGATGGGCTTGGCCGAGTAGATATCCCCTGTCATTTCAGGAAGGTTCAGCAGGGGAACATAGCTGCCGGCATTGAACGAGATGACATCGTACGTGATTTGATCGCCGGATTCGAGAGAGAGGGTCTTTGCAACGGGATCGACGCCGGCGGCTTTTCCAAGAATAAACGTTCCCCCCTGCTTTTCCACGACATGACGGGTAGCGAATCGGATATCATCCGGTTTGTAGGTTTTACCCAGCATGCCGGGTCCCATACCGGAATAATAGTGGTATGCCGAGGGGCCCACCACGGTGACCCGGTAACCTTTCTCCACAAAGGTGTGAAGCTTTGCCAGGGTCACCATATGGGCGTGTCCGCCACCTACAAGAACGAGATGTTTGTCCATTTTGCCTCCTCCATTTATTCCGCAATTCGTATTTAGAATTTATCACACGCTGAATGTGCATAATATTAACCCCTTATAAAGTTGAATCAGTGCCGGCCCTTTGGACCCGGGTATCTACAGATCGTTGAACAGCAGTCCCAACTGCTCCAGATGGGTCCTCTCCTCCTGTGCGATTTTATTCAAAACTGATTTGCTTCGTTCATCTGCTCCTCTTTCGGATGCACGTGTATACAGGTCCAGCGCCTGGGCCTCGATGGACATGGCCAGCGAGACGACGTCCCCCGGTGATTCCAGGTCCGGTTTGAACATGGCGATGTATTCGTCCGTGGTGAGACCTCCCTCGACAGCGGTTACAGCGATTTGACTGTCAAAAGACTCCCGGTCGACTTTTTTTCCGGATATCAGCAGGTATTCATCAAAGAGCCGGTCCTGGTGCTTAATCTCGATATCAGACAGCTTCCGGAAGAGATCTCGAACCGGCATGGCCTGCACTTTTTCGGCCATGGAGAGGTAAAAATCACGTAATCCTGCTTCAAGCGAATAGGCTATCAGCAGGGTGTTTTCGGGTGATTCCGTGCCGTCGAATAGGGCCAGACCCTGATCTTCGGAACCGGTTGCAACCGGGTTGTCCCATGCTTTGATACCCCCTGCCATATTCATGACGTTTTCAAATCCTTTTCCCGCAAGTATCTGCGAAGCCACACGGCTTCGCCCGCCCACGGCTCAGTAGACCAGTGTCGGTTTGGCAGGGTTCAGTTCATCCAGCCGTTTATCGAGTTCGGCAATGGGGATAAGTTTCGCGCCTGGAATATGATGGGCTTCATATTCGCTTGGTTGACGGACATCCACAAGATTATAGGCATTTGGATTCTGATCAGCCATGATGTTTTTGGCTTCTGATCCGGAAATGGATGTTACGGGTGTTAAAAACTGTCTCCAACGCATGATTTCCTCCTAGTTATTAGATTCGTGGCATAATGTTTGCAATGATTATTTGAATACATTATTCTTTCATAAAATTATTTTCACGATTTTATTGTCATAACCGTATTCGGGAAAGGGGTTTGATATGATTTTAAGTGAGTACAAAAATATCATCAAATTTGCAATGGAAAATGAGGTCGAAGCCCAAAAATTTTATGAGGAAGCTGCCCAAAAAATCGAAAACACGCAGTTGAAAGAGATGTTTAGCGACTTTGCAGAAGAGGAAAAGCAGCATCGGGAAATCTTGAAACAGGTTTATATCAGCAATCGGATGGGTGACTATTTTCATGAGGACCAGGATTATCATATCGCCGAGGATGTGAATTTGCCGGATCTTTCGACGGACATGAAGCCGGCCGATGCCATTGCGTTGGCCATGAAAAAGGAAGAAGCGGCCATGGTTCAGTACACGGAGTTGGCAGAGACATGTTCGGCGCCGGACAAAAAAAAGATTTTCCTGGATCTGGCGGCCATGGAGAGGGGTCACAAGCTCAGGATGGAAAATGCTTTCGTTGATATCGGCTTCCCGGAGGTCTGGTAAGCATGTCACTCCGATTTGAACCCATCCGGATTGAAAGACAACCGGATTATTTCGAATTTCTGGATGCATGTCCGGAAAAAGCATCGGATTACAGTTTCCTCAACCTGTGGGGCTGGGCAGACGTATATGGGCTTGAATGGGCCTGGACGCCTGAATTGGTATGGATCCGGCAGTCACGTCCTGTTGAAAAATACTGGGCGCCTGTGGGTGATTGGAAGAGCGTTGACTGGGCGGAAATACTGCGGCTTCATTTCAGCGGTAATGTGCCTTTCGGTCGTGTTCCGGAAGGGTTGTTGCGAATATGGCGGCAGACTCCCGGTATCAAGCGTGAAACTCAACCATCAAGGGGACACTGGGACTACCTGTATTCGGTAACGGACCTTGTTGAACTGAAGGGGAATAAGTATCATAAGAAAAAGAATCTCCTGAATCAATTCAGCAAGAGGTACGACTATCAATACATACCCCTGGTTGGAGACAATATTCATCAGACTATCCAAATGCAGGAGAACTGGTGTACCTGGAGGGATTGTGCCTCCCAGGCAGCCCTTGATTCGGAAAACCAGGTCATTTCAAAAGCACTTAACAACTGGCAGCGGTTCCATAGGTTGATGGGCGGTGCCATCATGGTTGAAACAGAAGTGGCGGCCTATACGGTTGCCGAAAAACTTTCTGCAGACACGCTGGTAATCCATTTTGAAAAAGGGGACCATGATTTCAAGGGGATATACCAGGCCATCAATCAGATATTTCTCGAAAACGCAGGCCGGGGATTTACAATGGTAAACCGGGAGCAGGATCTGGACAGTGAAGGGCTGCGAAAAGCCAAGTTGTCTTACAACCCGGTCGGGTTTCTCAAGAAGTTTGATGTGGAGCTGTCTTTCTAGTTTGTTTACCTAGTGCTTTAATTGCTCACTAAGCTCTGAACCTATTTCTTGAGCGTTTCGATCATGCGCTTCAACATTTCCGGATCGAAATCTTCGATTAATTTGCCCCGTTCAATAAAGGCATCGATGGCTGTAAAGGTATTGTTATAGCTCATCATTAACGCAGTCATCCTGCTGAGAACGGGATCTTCCGTGCCCAGGGCATTCTTCACCCTGGAGAGGAGGGCTTTCCCGGCCTCGAAATGTGTTACAATTTCCTTGCGTATTTTTTTCCGGGCCTGATGCCTTTTTTGCTCATTGATGATGATGGGCAGTAACCTCTGAACGGAAAATTCAACCAGGGAGTCGCGCGGGGCGTTATGGCTCTTGGATACGGTTTCGAGAGAGCGAAGCGATTTGCGACTGATCACAAACGTTTTCTGGACCCGGTTCTGCGCGTGCACATGTGTATTTTTCAACTCACGGGCGATGGCTTTCAGGGAACTCATGTCTTCCACAAGATGGTCGAACAGAGATTTTTGCTTGATTCCCAGGTGGGTTGCAACAATACTGATGGCGCCAATACATTCTTCGGTTAGCTTAAAAGTTGCCCGAACCGATTGCCGACCTCTCAAGTCGGATGTGGTGGTTTGGGGCAGGGAAATGCCGATGGTCCATTTTTCATTGGCAGACATTCCAGAGTCTCCCTTGTGATGGAAAAGCAATTTTAGCTTAAGAGTTTTGATGAAAATTATTATCTCAACGCTATGGATTCAGCGAGCGCGAAAGTTGAGTTAAATAGCGACAACGTCGCGTTCAAATAAAATCGTGTAACGATTTTATTCATTACTTAATTTTAAATATTATTTTAAATAATGCAACAATTTTATGGAATGCTCCGGAAGCATGGCCTGCAAACAGGTATGATTCTTGAGTATTGTATGATTGTCAAGGCAGCAAACAAAGCAAGGGATGATACGATGAAACATATGGGAACCATGTTGAGGAGGGATCGTAATGGAAAAACAGATTGTCACAGTATTCAGACCTTATGAT
>JAOZSO010000235.1:0-5735 GCA_029939655.1 Desulfobacterales bacterium | reverse complement strand
ATGCCCTTGCGCAGCTTAAACGTCCACACTTTTGCGTCAGGAGTTGATCCCCAGGACTCAGCAAGTTCCGGGATGGCATTGAAATTGTGATCGATTTCCACAAGACAGTTTCTTATCTGCCAGTTGAGGTTCTGGTTCATGTTGGAAGTCAGTGTCCCAGGGTCCATGGAATCCGTGGTTGACCCGCCGGTAATTCCAATAATAAAACGTCCTCCTTTTTTGGGGACGGCAGCGCGGGCTGTGCCTGCGAGCAGAGCTGGAGAAACAGTCACTGCAAGACCAAGCGCTGAAACCTGGGCCATAAACTGCCTTCTACTGATTTTGTTTTGGTCAAACATTTTGGTTAATTTTGATAGTTCTGACATGTTGATCTCCTTTTCTATTGGTAATTAATAAAAGTCGAAACACGTTCATTCAATCAGAAGTGTGAAAATACCTTCAGCTATGAGTTGATCCATAGCAGATGTTACAAAGTAGGGGCTTACTTTTTTCAAAAGTAAGCATGTCAAAATGTTGCTTGCACGTCAATACTTATTTAATACAGCATGTTGCCCTGATAGAAAAAAGCTTCTTTAATCATCGGCCTTGATAAACGCGTAAATCTGTTTGTCGCGTGCCGAAAGGGATTCCCCTCGTTCATATAGCTTGTCTAAAAAATAGTGATAAAAGTCATGACGAAGGCTATCCCGATTCGCAATCACGAACCAGTGGTTTCGGGTCCAGATGAAGGGAGAACGGTTAACATTGTCTGTTTCGAATATGCCGGCGATTGCTTCAGATTTATCGGCGATGATATCTATTGATTCACCTCCGAGCCTGTTCTTAAGATGCTCAACATCAGGATGATATACTTGAATATCGTAAACAGACGCCATCGTACCCATGGATATAAAACGGATAACGACTCCCCGGTGGATTGCCATATCAATGCTTTTCCTCAAGCGCTTCCATGTTTCCGGGAAAAGGCGTAAGTAGAGTTCCTGGGTGGCGGAGTTGATGATATCCATTGCTTTTGTAATGACTTCATCCACGCCATTGAGGGTAAACAGGTACTCAAAACCGGACTGCTCAACCATTGCATCAAGCTGGTCATCCAGAATTTTAAGATTTGAATCGAATTGGCTCCGAAGACGTTTTTTTAATTCCTCAAAAGGCAATGGTACATACAGTCCCTTCTCGATCTCAAAAACAAGCTTCTTTTTTGCGAGCCCGCGAAGAACATCATAAATTCTTGACCTGGCGATACCTGAAAGCATGCTCAATTGGGAACCATTCGATGGATGTTTTGCAAGCAAAGCCAAGTAGCATGATGATTCATATTTTGAAAAAGCGAAATCCCTTAAAATAGACGCAATATCCATTCATCGTTCCTTGAATTCGATAAAATCGTTTTACGCTTCTATTGTTGCTATTTTGGTGGCAACATTGACTCGGCACCACCAATTCACTTGTCGATCCGGAAACGATACATAAAAATGAGAATTGTGTCAAATATCTCTAACCTGAACCATGAACAACACTTGACAATCCACCGTATCCATGCAATAGTTGCTACCAAGATAGCAACTAAAATGGTGGAGGGACTGTCATGCTGAACATGCCGACGGAAATATTCGATACCCCTGTTCGTGGGTTTTCCAATGTAACCGATAAAGATGCCTATGCACTGGAACAAAAGTCAGGGGCAAATCATTATGATCGGCTCGATGTCGTGGTTAGAACGGCTCAAGGCAGTTGGATTACGGATATAACCGGTAAAAAGTATTTAGATTGTTTGGCCGCATATTCTGCCGCAAATCTCGGCCACCATCATCCGAAAGTGGTCAATGCCATCATTAATGCGCTTGTTGGTAATTATGCCTCTGTCATATCAAATGTCGTTTATACGGATCCATTAGCACTATTTCTATCCAAAACAGCAGAATTTGTTCCTCAGCTGGGACCGCGTTTCGGACTGGATGGCAATAAAGTTATGCCGAAAAACGGGGGTGTGGAATCCGTTGAAACCGCTATCAAAATGGCACGTTACTATGGTTGGAAGAAAAAAAATATACCCGACGGCAAACAGGAAATTATTGTTTTCAACAATAATTTCCATGGCCGAATGATTACGGTGATATCTTTTTCATCACAGTCCAAATATCGAGATGGTTTCGGCCCTTTAACACCGGGATTTGTATCGGTTGAATTCGGTAATCTGGATGCCGTGAAGGCAGCCGTCAATAAATATACCTGCGGTATTTTGGTTGAACCCATGCAGGGAGAAGGGGGAATGAAAATACCCCCTCCTGGATTCTTACAAGGGCTTCGCAAAATTGCCGATGATAATGATTTGTTACTGATGCTTGACGAGATACAGGTCGGTCTGGGGCGTACGGGGAAAAATTTTTGTTTCGAGCACGAAAACATTGTTCCGGATGGTCTCATATTAGGAAAGGCCTTGTCAGGCGGTCTCATTCCTTTGTCTGTATTCATTACAAATACAAAGCTGATGGACCTCGCATTTGATAAAGGATCAGACGGTTCGACATTTGGCGGTTATCCTCTTGCCTGTGTTGCAGGTGTAGCGGCACTGGAAGTGCTTCAAGAGGAGGAATTAGCGAAAGCCTCGGAAGTTCAAGGGGAAAAGCTGAAACAAAGCATCATGAAAATAGCAGGCCGGTCGAAACATATCAAGGAAGTCAGGGGAAAAGGGTTGTTCATCGGCATTGAAGTGAAAAATAGAGACGCTATGATATTTTGTAGAAAATTGCTTGATCTGGGTATTATCGTAAATGACAGTCACGGACATACCATACGAATCTCTCCACCCCTTAATATCAGTGATGACGAGACAGGGTTTTTAATTAAATGCCTGGAAGAGGTTTTTCTTAAATAACAAAATTAGATGGTACTGCGCTTACTCGAACCCTCGTTAGCCTTTTAGCGGTTTAGACTGTAGGCTATTAGGTGCCTTTCGCTTACTGCTGTTAGCCACCCTCCAACCCTTGTATCACCCTCGAAACCTCCAACCCTGCACTTCTATTGCTCCTCATACGCAATCGCCTGCCGTTTCAGGATATCGTAATAGATCTTGATCTGCTTGACGTATGTCACCGGTTCTGTACCGCGACAGTATCCATATGTTGCATTATTATAGTATTGCCGGTATCTTAACAAAGGCAATGTTTTCTCGAGAGATGACCATTTCTGTGGATCCATGCGCAGGTTGATGGCAAGCTTCTGCGCATCCCGGAGGTGCCCCTGCCCGACATTGTAAGCCGCCAAAGCGATGGACAACCTGTCTGATTCGTTTTCGATATCAACATAACCAAACAAGTTACGCAGGTGTTTGACGCCGGCATAAATGTTCTGTTCAGGATCGGTAATGTCGGTGACACCAAAACTTTCGGCGGTTCTTTTGGTCAACTGCATCAAGCCGTAGGCTCCGGCGTGGCTGCGGGCATATCGCCGGAAATGTGACTCCTGATACATTTGAGCTGCAATCAAGCGCCAATCGAAGTTGAATTCCCTGGATGCCGCCATCAGTATGGGCTGGTATTTCGGTAGCCGGGTGGCCAGCCTTCGATGGTAAATTTTCAAGTCAAGGTAGTCGAAGCGCTCCACCTCTGCATAATATTGATTGCGAAGTTCTTCATACCCGCCGTTTTCTTGGATCTGTTTGAAAAACTGATTAATTTTTTCCAGCAGCTTATGTGCATTCGGATTAACGGCCCACCCCAGATTTTCCTTATCGGCAACAGGTCCCGCCATAACTGCCTGGGGGTAATACCTGCGGTTCAACAGGGCGATATTGCTATCGGCAACGGTGATGTCGATCTCTTTTTCAGCCACCTGACGAATGAGTTCTTCCGTGGGGACATCCTCATGCAGTACGATGGTCAGGCTCGGTATCCGGGCTGCAAGGGTTTCAAGGCGCTCCTGATAGGAAGTCCCTCTGCGAATATGGATGGTATGGCCCGGCAGGTCTTCAATGGTTCGAATGGAGTGGTTGCCGCGGTGAACAATGAGGTGTTGCTGAATATCCATGTAGCCGTTTGAAAACAGAACATCCCGGTTCCGTTTCGGTGTAATGGTCATGCTGGCCGCTATCAGATCGCCGGTGCCATCTATCAGGCTGGGAATCATACCTTCCCATTTTTCAGCGATACGTATGTTGAGCTCAACCCCCAGGTAGGCTGCAAACGCTTTGGCCAGGTCATGTTCGAATCCCATCTCCTGGTCGCGATAAGAGTAATAGCAATGGGCATTGTTTCGGGTAATAACCGTCAGTTCACCCTTCTCGATAATTTTCTTCAAGATGGATGCGTCGGTCTTGAACGAAGACATGTCAAATTCGCAGGAGAGTCCCAGCAGAAGAAGACCTATCATGGGAAGCATCAGAAATGGGCGCAATCGTTTCAAATTAAGATACCGTTCTTCGTAGATATGCAACAACCTCGACAATTGCTCAACATCAATTCAGATTCGCTCGCTAACCCCGCGGCAAGCCACGGGGAATGCGCTCGCTTTTGCGGTTCAGTATAATGGAAATATTCTGAAAAGACAATATACTGGGAACGCCCTATTTATCTTGAATTTATTCCACTTGTTTGATACTTTATATGTTTTTTCAGAGAGGTATTCATATTGCAGGTTGGCAGTATCGTCTCGATCCGGTAATCCCAATGATAGGTGAAAGTCCAATAAAATGTCCCTTGAAATAAACAAGAAAAAAACGCGTCAAATCCGTGTCGGCAATGTCCCTGTAGGCGGCGGGGCTCCCATTGCTGTGCAGTCTATGACCAACACACTTACGGCAGATGTCGACAGTACGGTTTCCCAGATCGTGCGTCTGCAGGACGCCGGATGTGAAATTGTGAGAGTTGCCGTCCCTGATGAAGCCTCCGCAACGGCCATCGCTGCCATCAAGCAAAGGATTGCCATACCGGTCATTGCAGATATCCATTTCAGTTACCGTCTGGCTATCGCGTCGGCCCGGGCCGGTGCGGATGCGCTCAGAATCAATCCCGGCAATATCGGTGGTAAAACAAAGATTAAGGCGGTGATCGATTGTGCCGGGGATCATGGCATCTCCATAAGGGTTGGGGTGAATTCGGGTTCCATCGAAAAGGAACTCTTGAAAAAGTATAAAGCCCCCACGGCGGCAGTGATGGTAGAAAGCGCCCTGCGGCAGTTGGATATGATCGGGTCGTTTGGTTTTGACAACATGAAGGTATCCCTCAAGGCGTCGGATGTGGGACGCACCATCGAAGCCTACAGGCTTTTTTCCCAAAAAAGTGATTTTCCGGTTCATGTAGGGGTCACTGAGGCCGGGGGGTTGTTTCCGGGGCTCGTCAAATCAGCCATCGGTATTGGGATGTTGCTGGCCGAAGGTATTGGAGATACCATTCGTGTGTCTCTGACACGGGATCCGGTGGAAGAAGTGCGTGCAGCTTATGAGATCCTCAAAGCACTGGGTATTCGACAAAGGGGGCCCGATATTATTTCCTGCCCCACATGTGGGAGATGCAATATCGACTTGTTTCATATCGTGGATGAAGTGGAAAGAGCCACGATAAACCATGTCGCACCCATCAAAATTGCCATCATGGGTTGCGTGGTCAACGGCCCTGGTGAAGCCAAAGAAGCCGATATCGGAATTGCGGGTGGTGATGGGCGAGGGATTCTTTTCAAGAAAGGGGAGGTCGTAAAGACATTTTCCCAGGACAAACTCATCGATGTTCTCCTGACGG
>JAOZSO010000234.1:0-5744 GCA_029939655.1 Desulfobacterales bacterium | reverse complement strand
CCGACGATCAGAATGGTATGTTTCGGGTTATGGATCTTGTAGCGCAAATGGTGAAGAATCCGCCCTGCTTCACACATACCGGAAGCTGAAATAACGATGTGGGGTTTCTCCTCCCTGTTCAAGGCCATGGACTCCTCCACGGAAGAAACAAAGTGAATCTGTTCCTGGGAAAAAGGATTCCGGCCATCTTTGAGAAACGTCTTGTGCGTGTCGGCATCATACACTTCAGGATGCTCGCCGAAAACCCGCGTTAATTTCGTCGCCAGGGGGCTATCCACATAAATCGGTACACGCGGTGTTTCACCCTCCTTGTATAGCTCATGGAGTGTATACAATAATTCCTGGGTCCGCCCGAAAGCAAATGATGGTATCAACATTGACCCGCCACGTGCCAGCGTCTCGGTCAATATGCGCTTCAATCCCGGTTTCAAATCCTTGACAGGTTCATGTAGTCGATCACCGTATGTGCTCTCCATGATCAGCAAATCCACATCCCTGTCCTCTTCCGCAAAAGAGGTACTGGGATCGCGGATAATGGACTTTCCAAACCGTCCGATATCGCCTGTATAACAGACGGTAGCGGATTTTCCGTTTTGCTGGAGCCGGAGCATGCTGAAGGCTGATCCCAGGATATGCCCGGCATCATAAAACGTACAGGTTATCCCTTTCCCGACAGAAAACGGATGCTCGTATGGATATCCATCAAAAATCTCAAGCGTATTCTCGGCATCACCGGTGGTATACAGGGGCCGGATGCTTTTGATTCCGTGGTCGGCCATCAAACGGTCAATGTTTTCCACGTCCAGTTGATGACGTTTTTTCTTGAGGATCTTCTGAATTTCCCGGGTGTCTCTTTGTTTTTTTTTGCCGCGGCTCGTCTCCCTTTTCATCTGGGTGAGATGGTTCCGCAGTGCCTTGTAGTTCAGATAAGACGCATCCGACTCCTGTATGTGGGCGGCATCCAATAACAGGTAAGTACAGGCATCCGCTGTTGCACGCGTACACAGAATCCGACCATTGAAACCCTGTTTCATCAATACGGGCAGCCGGCCGGAATGGTCGATATGGGCGTGAGACAACAACACGTTGGTAATAGTGGTGGGATCGACCGGCATCACCCGGTTCTTTTCATATGATTCCTTCCGACGCCCTTGAAACATGCCGCAGTCAAAAAGGATACGATCTTGACCGGATTTTAACAGGTGCATCGACCCGGTCACTTCCCTGACAGCACCATAAAATGTAATCTCCATGATTTTCCTCCTGTTGATTCTTTTCTTCCACTTCGTTGGCAGAAAAGAATCAGGTTGTTTAGGCTGTAGGCTATTAGACTGTTAGGCGCTAAACTGTTTGCGGTCTACACCTACAGTCTAACAGCCTAATAGCCTACCCACCTGAAGTTCACGTATACGACATCAGGTGGGTCCGCAGATTTGCTTTCTTGTTCTTGATCCCCAGCTTCTGTCGGATACTGTCCCGGTGAGACTCGATGGTACGCGTAGACAAGAAGAGAGTGTCTGCAATTTCTTTGGTCGTTTTACCATGCTTGACCATATTGGCAATCTGCATCTCAGCGGGTGTTAAGTTCAAATAGCGTGTCGACAAAGCTTTTGCAAAAGGTGATACAATATCGTTCAGATTCGATTCCAGGATTTCCACAATGGTCTTCTGTCGATTGTCCAATCGACTCACTTTGATCTTTTCCAGAAAAGGCATGACCAGTTCCTTGACATTGTAGATAACCTGCTCCTCAAGCTCATTCTTGTCTTCCTCGCGCTTCTTCAAAAGTACCTTCAGGGCCGTATTCATCTCCTCAAGGTTTTCAGACTTGATTCTCAATTCCCTTGTCCGTTCATCCACCCGTTGTTCCAGTTTGTCGTGAGCTTCTTTGAGTTTTTGCTGCATGATATTTTTATGCAGTGCGATTTCAATGGCTGCAAGGAGCTGCCTCTCCTGCAGGGGTTTCAGAACATAGGCATAGGGCCCGATGGGTTTGGCGCGCTGGATCATCTCTTCATCCGCATAGGCCGTCAGAAAAATTACCGGTATATTGAGGGCCTCGTTGATTTTTGCCGCTGCCGATATCCCATCCAGTTTTCCGGGCATCACAATGTCCATCAGCATGAGATCCGGCTTGAGTTCCAGGGCCATCTCGACGGCATCCACCCCCGTGGAGGCAATTCCAACAACTTTGTAGTTGTTCGCTGTCAGGCACTCTCCGATTTGGGAGGCAATGATGACTTCGTCGTCGGCAATGATAATTCGCTGCATGATTCTTCACTCCTTTTGACATGGGTGCGCTGGATCGTCCATTGACTGTCGAGTTTATTTTTGACGACCGCCGCGATATGACCGTTGAAATAAACCTGTTCGATGAGATATCTTTTGTCCTGGTAGGCAATTTCCAGATGCTGCCGGTCCCATAACTGCTTGACCACACAATTTGAAAGCCCGGCCATACCAACACCTTCGGCTTTCAAAACCGCTTCCTTGGCCGTCCAGAATCGAAAAAACAGCATTTCAGAACGGGATCCCCCAAGGCGCCACTCCCGATCACCTGCCACCCTTTGGAACATGGGGCTTGAAATGGTCCGGACTTCTTCGATATCGATCCCGGTTTTTTGAAGAGAGATAACCGCACCCACGTATTTTGGCTTGTGCGTAAGTGACCAGTAATGGCCGTCGAATGGCAGGGGAACCCCGTGCTCATCCTTTATAAGTTCTCCAATCCGGAGTCGACATTTTACAGCGGATATTTCAAGGGCTTGACGCGCCAGGCGGCTCAGTGCCTTAACCCGTTCCCTACCCTTCAACTTGCGGTCCTTAAGGGGTACAGGGAGTATAACCGGGAAAACCCGATGCTCAAGATCCGATTCTGTATTGCTCTGTTTCATACTTGCATCTTCCCCGAGGTTGGGGTCTTGCATGAGAATTATTATTCCCCTTTAGGCACGACATGGTCGCGTTCAATAACATCGTGCAACGATTTTATTTTTAGTGCCTCGGCATAGATCTGTTTTTTGGGTAGACCGTAACGGTCAGCAATGCTTTTTACCAGACTGGAAAGCCTGAACCCGTCGGAATGAAGTCCTTGGATAATTTCTTCCCTGAGGGTATCCACATCGGGTATTTCCTGCCCGGCGGCCCCTTTTACAACCAGTGTGCATTCCCCCTTGATTTCCGGACGGCCTGCCAGCACATCAAGAATCTCCCATAAGGTTCCGCGGACAAATTCTTCATGACGCTTGGTCATTTCCCGTGACAAGACCCCTTGCCGATTCCCCAGCGTTTTGATCATATCGTTGATCAGCACCTTGATTCGCCTTGGCGACTCGTAGAAGATAAGTGTTTTTTTTTCGCCGGCCAAAGATTTCAGAATTTTCTGCCGTTTGCCTTCCTTGCGGGGCAAAAAGCCCATAAACACGTAGGCATCGGTGGGCAGCCCTGACGCACAGAGTGAAGCCAGCACTGCAGAAGCACCCGGTATCGGGACAATACGAATTCCCGATGCTATGGCTTCTTTGATCAAGCGATAGCCTGGGTCGGATAGCGTGGGCGTTCCTGCATCGGAAACAAGTGCAATGGACTCACCGCTCACTAAGCGTTTGACCAGCATTCCTGTTCGCTGGTTTTCGTTGTGCTCATGGAGAGATATCATGCTGTTGCGGATCGCGTAATGCGTCAGCAGTCGATTGGTATGTCGGGTGTCTTCTGCTGCAATGAGAGCGACATCCTTTAGCGTCTGAATAGCCCGGAACGTGATATCCGCCATATTCCCGATGGGAGTGGCGACCACGTAGAGGATACCGTTTACAGTGGAATTCAAAGCTGTATGATTATAATTTTCATCCATGACTTCATTCTAACGTAACCGGTAGCCCTTGCGCAACCGAAATACACCCCAAGGTTGCATAAACAACATGGCAAAAAAGAGTTAACGTTGGGGTACGGATATATTTGTGTTGAATTTTTTTTGAACTTTCTTAATACTGCAATATTCCTAAACCTGAACTAAGCGATTTTTATCTCGATGTCCAAAGGAGGCGGTTATGAAAAAAACCATGCTGATTACCTCTCTGCTCATCATCCAGATCCTGATGCTCTCTTGCAGCGGGCAGGCAAAACAAGTCCAAAAGGACCCTCCGGCAGCACCAGGCTGGATTGATACCGGCGGTATTGACCGGTTTCCTTCAGACCTCTTCATCACCGGGGTGGGAAGTGCAGATGTAAAATACAGTGATACAGCGGCCGCTCAAGCCGAAGCAGATTCAAAATCCATTGCACAGGTTGCCAAACAGATCGAAGTCGTTATCCAGCAACTTTCCTCCAGTTTTGAACGGGAAATGTCGTCAGGCGTCGGAGAAACATTGAACCAGAGAGATATATGGGAGAAAACCGCTGCTTACGTCAAGATAAAAGTGGAGGGTGTCCGAATCGAAAGTCGCTACTATGATAAAAAACACGACCGGATGGTTTCACTTGCAGTTCTGGATCGGATGGCACAAGGCAAGAAAATATCCGACGAGATTACCGCCCTCAAGTCAAACGCGGCTGCCATGACCATGGAAGCTGAAAGGAGCAAGAAAAGTCTTCAAAAAGTGCATCGATCCGTGGCTGCTTATGGTCTGGCTATAAAAAAATTGATTCTGGCGGTGAGAAAAAATCAATATCTGGGAATTATCGCACCACGGATGATCCACAGAGACATCTCCACCACATTAGCAAGGCTTCAGGCAGATGTGACCGATCTTATGTCACAATTCTCATTTGAGATATTGGGGGGCGACAACCAGAAGGGAATCGTCGGTGGCAATTTACTGCAGCCGCTTCAGCTGAAGGTGTTTTATCGCAATCAACCGGCCCCATCCATCCCCATCATGTTTGCATTTGTCCAGGGTTCCGGCAATGTAGATCCGTATACACGATCCAACCCGAACGGTCTGGTTTCCTCCACCGCCGGCAATCTGGGCCCCACCGGCGAAAAATTCAACAAAATAAGAGTGTATATCAATGTCTACCCGTCTGACCCCAACATCCAGAAAGAACTGTCAGCAATTATCACACCCGTATACGCCCAGTTCACGTATGAACTCCCGCCCATTGAAGAAATCCGCGTCGCCGTGTTGATCAGCGAATACAACCTTGGATACGATCAGCGCGAATCTTTCTTGAAAAACCAGGTAGTCCAATCTCTGGAGCGATCCAATCTGCAGGTCATTAAGGAAATACCACGGGAGTATCAGTTGGAATCCTATGATTTGCGTGGCGGGCCGGGCCTCATGCAAAAACTGAAAAAACTATCGAAAATAGCGGACCTTGCCGTGGTGGGCGAATCCAGAGCGACCCTGCTGGACACCAGTTCCGGGTCTTCCCTCATCATTGCCAAAGCCCGGGCGGTGATCAAAATATTCGATCTGTCATCCAACACCGAACTCGGGAATGTGGATGTATCGACAAAAAGCGCCGGTCCTGACAGAGACGAAGCCGGCCGCAGAACTTTGAAAAAGCTCTCGACCTCGGCAGGAAGGGCTGTTGATAAGGAGATACAGCGGATATTGTTTGGGAAGTAAACCAACCAGGGTTCAAGGGGCAGAGGTTCCAAGGGTTCGAGGGAAAACATTGTCATTAGCTTCGCGTCATTGGTGGTCATTTACTTCGTGTCATTCATCGTAGCTACAAGCTGTCATCAGCCATGAGCGGCAATAAATAACGCGCGTAGCGCTAATATCGTCCGAAGGACAAAT
>JAOZSO010000020.1:0-20133 GCA_029939655.1 Desulfobacterales bacterium | reverse complement strand
GGGCCATCAGGAGCCTTCAATTCATCGCTTTCAACCACCCTCGAACCCTCGAAACCTTGGCCCCTCGAACCCTTTTCTTACAAGGTACACGCATCCTGCGCTTTTTTTGTCTCCACGTAGTGAGCCGCCGCCAGTGCAGCCACACACCCATCGGCTGCTGCGGTTACGATTTGCCGGGCATATTTTTCCCTGATATCGCCGATGGCATATATACCGGGAATAGCTGTTTCACATTTTTCATCGGTGATGACGTTTCCCTCCACCGACATCTTGATGCCGGCAGGTACGATGGCGTTGTTCGGCTCAAACCCGATAAAGATAAACACGCCGTCTACTGGTAAATCTCTCTGATCACTTGTCTGGGTGTCTTTCAGGTCTACAGCGTAGACCCCTCCATCATTGGCCTTGATACCGGTTAAGACAGTGTTCCAGAGCATCTCTATTTTACACTCATCAAAAACACGCTGCTGCAGGAGCATGCCGGCACGCAGGGCATCTCTGCGGTGAGCAATGTATACTTTTTCGGTTATCTTGGCCAGATAGAGTGCTTCTTCCGCTGCTGAATCACCACCACCCACCACCACGACAGTCTTGCCCCTGAAAAAAAAGCCGTCGCAAACCGCGCAATAAGAGACACCTTTCCCATAGAATTCGCTTTCTCCGGGGATGTTCATCTTTCTGGGATTACCACCGGTACCCAGAATCACCGCATGGGCTTTGAGCATGGTACCATCGTCCAGTTCCACGGTGTGCGAATCGGCACCGGGTATGATAGCCGCAACTTCGCGTCCCACCACTTCCAGGTCGTAGTTGTCGGCATGCCGGCTGAACTTCATGCCCAGCTCGGCACCACTGATATGTTCGAATCCCGGATAATTTTCAACTTCATCCGAGTTGATGATCTGCCCTCCGGGTGCGCCTTTTTCGATCAAGACGGCATTCATGGCGGCTCTTTTGGCATAAATACCGGCCGTCAACCCCCCTGGGCCACCTCCAATGATAATGACATCGTAAATTGTGTTTGACATGTTAAATTTCTCCGTAATTGGTTTTTTGAATGTTCTTCCATTAATATATCACTTGAATTTTTGAACCCTGGTTTGTTTATTGTGTTCCTTGCGCTTGTTGTGTTTATTGAGTTGTTCACGGTTGCAGGGGTATGATTGTCGCAACGATGTTTGTTATCAACCCTTCCCTGTTTTATTAACCCAATTAACCCAATAAGCCCAATAAACTCAATGAACCCTATTCCCTTGAACCCTTGGACCCTTTTATTTTAAAAATCTCCGCGCAAACATCCTGGGTGGCTACATGCAGCTTTGTATCGCAGTCATTCAATGCCAGACCAACCTCCTGCAAGGCTTTCTGGGGTGTGTTGTTGGTTTCGCTCAGGTGGGCGAGAACCACATGTTGGAGGTCTTTATGCTTCAGGGCCGTTACAAGTTCCCGGGAATCCTCATTGGAAAGGTGGCCTGTTCTGCTTTGGATGCGCTGCTTCAAGGGCCATGGATAGGGCCCATTGATGAGCATCTCCGGATCGTGATTCGCTTCGAGAATGAGTATATGGCATGCCTTGAGACGTTCCTTGACCATTGCGGTTACGACACCCAGATCGGTGGCGATGCCGATTTTCAGGCCATTGTTGAGAATGGTAAATCCAGCGGGGTCTTCTGCATCATGTGATATGGAAAATGGCGAGATGGTCCAGGCGTTGATCGTAAATGAGTTTCCGCATTCAAAATATCGGATATCGGTAATTTTACCCAGCATGGAATTGGCGGTCCGGCCGGTCATTTTGGAGATATAAACCGGCAGACCGAATCTTCGGGCCAGAACGCCTACGCCCTGAATATGATCCGAGTGCTCATGGGAAACGACAATGGCGTCTAATTGGTTGGGATGGAACCCTTTTGATTTGCATCGGCGTTCAATCTCAATCCCGGACAGGCCTGCATCAAAAAGAACCCTGGTCTGGTAGTCGGCCACCAGGATGGCATTCCCCTTGCTGCCGCTGGCCAACATACAGACAGTCAGGTGATCGGTTGTTTGCGGTGCCATTTTGGGGGCTGATTTCGGGTTCGGGTTCATGTGCGCGTTCAATCTTTCAATATCTTCAATTTAGAAAATGTATTGCTTTGTTAAAACCATCGATAGCCTTGATAGCTTTTTAGGTGTTTATTGAGTTCCTTGTGTTCATTGTGTTTATCGGGTTGCCTTCAGCAAACGGTATACTATTCTCAACACGTTCCTATTCCATCAACCCAATGAACTATAGAAACCCAACAAACTCAATGAACGCTATTCCCCTCGAACCCTTGAACCCTGGACCCCTCCTATCACTTCCCCGTATGCCCAAATCCCCCTTCATTGCGCTCGGTTTTATCGAGTTCATTCACCAGTGTGACGATTGCCTGGTATACCTGTTGTACGATCAATTGGGCAATCCGATCACCCCGGTGAATTGTATAGGGATTTGCGCCCAGGTTGATCAGGCCGATTTTGACTTCGCCGCGATAATCTGCGTCGATGGTACCCGGTGCGTTAACAATACTGATACCGTGTTTGATGGCCAGCCCGCTCCGAGGCCGAACCTGGACTTCATACCCTTTTGGAATTGCCATGGCAAGGCCCGTGGGGATAAGAGCTATTTCTCCGGGTGCGAGATGCTGATCGGTTTCGATGGCTGCGCAGACATCCATGCCGGCCGCCAGGGGTGTCATATAGGCAGGCAGGGGGATATCCATGTCTCTCTCGGGTTGCAGGCGTCGAAGCTGAATGGCGGGATGAAAACTCATGAATTCGTCAAAGGGTTCAATATATTATCGTAGTCTGATTTGCCTTTGATTCGGCCCAATACGGTCAGGGATGTTTTGCTGTGGCTAAAAAGCCTGTCAGCGATATCCTGAATGTCATCTGTTGTAACGGCATCGATCTTCTCTATCACTTCCTGAAGTGGGACCTGGCGTTCGAAATGCATTTCATTCTGGGCCAGTCGAACCATCTGGTTTTCACTGCTTTCGGATGACAGCAGCAGGTTCCCCTTGATATACTCTTTGGCGCCCCCGAGCTCAGATTCCTGGACACGGTTCTCTTTCAGGTGATGTATGTGATCCACCAGCAAATGGGCGGTTTCAGCAGCTCTGACAGGATCTACCGCAGCGTAGGCACCAAACATCCCGCCGTCCACATGGGTAGACACAAACGAGTAGACCGTATAGGCCAGGCCTCTTTTTTCACGAATATCCTGAAACAGCCGGGAACTCATGTTGCCCCCTAGAAGGGTGCTCATGAGAGAAAAACCATATCGCAGGGGATGGCCGGTAGGGAGGCCGTTGATTCCGATACAGATGTGGGTTTGCTCCAGTTTTCTGGATTTGAGGTTGACGTTGGTGTTGCCGGCAGGTGTCTTTCTTTCGGGGAAGTCGTCGATTTTTCGGATGGATTCGAATGCCGGACCGATAAGATTGACGAACTTCTGGTGATCCACGTTGCCGGAGGCTGAAATGATGATACGATCCGGCTGATAGAGACGCTGAAAAAAGTGCTTGATGGTTTCGGCATCAAACCGAAGGATGTTTTCACGAGTGCCAAGAATGGAACGGCCCAGAGGATGATCCCCCCAGAAGTGTTTTCCGGAAAGGACATGAATATATTCATCGGGACTGTCTTCAACCATCCCGATTTCCTGCAAAATGACGGGTCGTTCCTTGAGGACTTCCTCTTCGTCAAACAATGAATTCAAAAAGATATCGGACATGACCTCAACCATGGTTTCCAGGTGTGAGTCCATCACCTTGGCATGAAAACAGGTGTTCTCCATGGTTGTAAATGCATTGGTCTGCCCACCGATATCATCAAACGCCTTGGCGATTTGAAAAGCGGTTCGCTTTTCAGTCCCCTTGAAAATCAGATGTTCGATGAGGTGAGACAGACCATTTTCAGCAAGAGTTTCATCCCTGGACCCGGCATTGACCCAGATACCCATAGTCACCGATCGGACATACGGCATTTGCTTGGTAATAATTTTGACGCCGTTGTTCAGGTCGGTTTTGCTTGTCCCGGGGTAGTTATTCATCTTCCTTTACGGCTTTGTGGCTAAGGCGAATTTTGCCATCCCTTCCGACTTCCAGTACTTTAACCTTGAGCGTATCGCCTTCTTTGACGATATCGGTGACTTTTTTTACACGATAATTTGCCAGTTGGGAAATATGGACAAGACCGTCCGTTCCCGGCAAAATCTGTACAAAGGCACCGAAATCGGTGATTTTTACCACGGTGCCTTCATAGATGGCACCTACTTCAGCTTCCCTGGTAATATCCTTTATCATCGTCAGGGCTGCTTCCAGATCTTCGGAAGAGGCTGCAGCAACCTTAACAACGCCGGAGTCATCGACTTCGACCTTGGTGTTGGTTTCACTCTGAATTGCCCGGATTACTTTGCCTCCCGGGCCGATGATTTCCCTGATTTTATCCGGGTTGATTTCAATGGCGAATATTTTGGGTGCAAAGGGAGAGATATCTTCTCTGGGTTTGTCCAGAGCGTTCATCATCTCCTCCAGGATGTGCAAACGGCCTTTCCGGGCCTGTTCAAGGGCTTTTTCCATGATATCCTTGGAGAGTTCCAGAATCTTGATATCCATCTGGAGTGCTGTAATGCCCTCGGCGGTTCCGGCGACTTTAAAATCCATGTCTCCGGTATGGTCCTCGTCCCCGAGAATGTCGGAAAGAATGATCGTTTGGTCTCCCTCTTTAACGAGACCCATGGCAATGCCGGAAACCGGTGCTTTAATGGGAACACCCCCATCCATCAATGCCAGGATTCCCGCACAAACCGTACCCATGGAGGAGGAACCGTTCGATTCGAGGACTTCTGAAACGATGCGGATGGTATAGTCGAAAACATCCTTGTCAGGCAGAACCTTTTCGATGGCTCTGGTGGAAAGACCTCCGTGCCCGATATCCCTTCGGCTTGGACCGCCGACGCGCTTGACTTCCCCAACCGAAAATGGCGGGAAATTATAGTGAAGCATGAACGGGCGAAATTCTTCTCCGCTGAGAGTTTCAACGCGTTGTTCGTCCGGACCGGATCCCAGTGTCAGCACGCCCAGAACCTGTGTTTCTCCTCTGGTGAAAAGCGCGCTTCCATGGGGCCGGGAGAGAAGTCCCACCTCGCAGGAGATGGGCCGGACTTCATCGAACTTGCGGCGGTCAATGCGGCTGTTTTCCTTGAGAATGATATCTCTGCTGATGGATTTTTTCAGGTCCCCAAAGATTTTTGAAATTTCTTCGGCTCTGGCCGCATAATCATCTCCCAATGATTCCATGAGATTCGTTTTCACTTGTCGCATGGCATCATAGCGGGGCATTTTATCCGGTATGGCCAATGCTTCGCGGATGGTCCCGGCAGCAGCTTCATGAACGACCGTTACCAGCGCTTCATCTGTCTCGGGTGGCGTAAAGATTCTTTTGGGTTTTCCGCACGTTTCGCGCAGTTTTTCCTGGATTTCGATCAGCGGCTGAAGCCCCTCGTGTCCAAAAAATATGGCGTCGAGCATCTCTTCTTCACTGACAACATCGCCACCGCCTTCCACCATGACCACACCGGTTTTGGAGCCGGCAACGATAATATTGATGTCAGCTTCGGCGCATTCGGCGATGGTGGGATTGATCTTGAGTTCTCCCTCAATTCGACCTACGCGGACACATGCGATGGGGCCTGCAAACGGGATATCTGAAATGGTGAGGGCTGCCGAAGCACCGACCATGGCCATCACATCGGCATCATTCTCCTGGTCCATGGCCAGTACGGTGGCAATCACCTGGGTCTCAAAATTATAGTATTTTGGGAAAAGAGGGCGAATGGGACGATCGATCAATCGTGCCGTCAAGGTTTCTTTTTCACTCGGGCGTCCAATTTCTCGTCTGAAATAGTTTCCAGGAATCCTCCCGGCAGCATAAATCTTTTCCTGATATTCAACGGATAAAGGGAGAAATCCAACATTGCGCTCATTGTAGGACGATACAGCAGTTACCAGAACGGTGGAGTCCCCATATTTAACAACAACCGATCCGGACGCCTGTTTGGCAACCTTGCCGGTCTGAATACTGAGGGATTTTCCGCCCACGTTTGCTTCTAATAAAATTTCCATATAGTGTTCCTAACTCAGCTGCAAGGGCATGCTATTGTGATGTAACAACGATCATCAATAGGTCTGAGGCCCTAAACTGAAGATTTGTTTTGTGTTTGATCTTACCGTCGAAGCCCCAGAGCTTCAATGATGGATCGGTATCGTTTAACATCGTTATTTTTCACATAATTTAAAAGTCTTCGTCGCCGACCGACCATTTTCAGCAACCCTCTCCTGGAATGATGGTCCTTTTTATGTATCTTGAGATGTTCGGTCAGGTAGCTGATGCGGTGGGTCAGAAGGCCTACCTGAACTTCCGGAGATCCGGTATCACTGTCATGGGTCTTATACTGCTCGATCAGTTCTTTTTTATTTTCTGTTGTAAACACCACTTTCTTTAAGCCTCCTATTTAAAAAATTGTTTGTTATGGAGAAATAGCATTAATTATGAATACACGAAATAGAGAAAGTTAAAAATAACATTTTAATTGAATACACAGCAGTAATGGTATTCGCCAAGTGTTTCATTTTGTTCTATCACAGCGAGAAGCTCTCTGTTTGCATCGATAATTTTGATGAAATTACCCTTGTCTGCCGATTTTCCCAGGATAACATCTTTTTGCGTCAATGGAACACCGTTGACGATTTTACTTTTCAATTCTTTGTCAGCCGTTCGTCCCGGCATGGTCTCGAGCGCTTCCGTCATACCCACGGCATACCGGGAAAACGTTTCAGCAGCCGCACGCTCCTCAAATACTTCCAGTGTCATTGCATCGGCAATGGCAAATCCGGAACTTTGGGTGCGCCTCAATGTTTTTAAATGTCCACCGCAGCCCAGTGCGTTTCCGATGTCGGCTCCGAGCGTTCGAACATACGTTCCGGCAGAGCAGGTCACCTCAAACCGGATATACGGCAGCTGAATATCGGTTATATGTAAGGCTTGTACCACAATTTGTCGAGCCGGTTTTTGAATCGGTTTCCCGCGCCGCGCATGTTTGTATAGGGGAATCCCCTTGTGTTTCAGTGCAGAATAAACGGGCGGCATCTGCTGGAGAGGCCCTGTAAAAGACCTAAAAACAGCTTGAATTTCAGATTCTGAACAATCCGGAACCCGATCCTCCGATATTATATGGCCGGTAGCATCCTGCGTGTCGGTTTCTATGCCTAGATGCAGCAGCGCTTCATATTTTTTGTCACCTCCCAGAAAAAACCTGGCCAGCCGAGTGGCACGGTTAACACAGCATATCATCACGCCGGTTGCAAAGGGATCGAGCGTACCCGCATGGCCGACCTTTTTGGCATCGAGAGTCCTTTTTACATGCGAAACAACGCGTGCAGAGGACATGTTTTCCGGCTTGTCGATAACGACAAACCCGTGGTGATCTAAAGACATCTATTTCAATTGATTTCAGGAATTGCCTTGATGGTTTCCTTTATTTTCTTAATTGTCGACTCGATACTGAATCCCGCTGCGCTTGGATGTCCCCCCCCGCCGAACGTAGCTGCAATGGCGGCAACATCGATTGATCCATCCGAACGGAGACTCACATGATATTTTTTATCTGTCGTGGAATGTTTTCTGCCGTTGGTCTGTTCCTGTATCATCGCGGTCATCTTGACGTCTTCTATCCTGCGGGCATAATGGATTAGCCCGTCTGCATCTTCAGGTTGCGTGCCGGTTTCCCTTAGCATTTTCTGGGTAAGGGTCATCAGGGAAAGCCTGCCGTTGTTCGATATTTCGATCGATTCGAGGGCCTGGTTTAACAGCTTGATGCGACCCAGAGAATAGGGTCCATACAGATGCCGTGCAATATTAATCGGTTTTACGCCCAGTTGAACCATTTCATTGCATATCTCAAAGGCTGAAGCGTTCGTATTCGAGAAACGAAAGGACCCGGTGTCAGTAACGATTCCGGTATAGATGGATGTTGCCATGGCAAGACTGATGGGTATGGCCATCTCTTTCAGCAGACGGAAAACCAGTTCGACCGTGGCACATGCCTTGTCATCGATGAGGCGACGTTCACCAAACTGCGTGTTGGTAGCGTGATGATCGATGTTGATAACCATGGGAATCTGCGTGACGATGTCGGTGGCGCGGCCGATACGATCCAGGTTACTACAGTCAAGGATGATAGCTGTTTCATATGGGTGAACCCGACTGATCTGATTTTGAATGCGGCCCACCTCGGGCAGGAACCGGTAATCAGCCGGGATGTCGCTTTCATTGTATAAGGTCGCCTTAATATTCAATGCGTCCATCGCCAGGCCCATTGCCAATAGAGATCCCAGGGCATCTCCATCCGGATTGATGTGAGAGGCGATCAGAACGCTGCGACTATTCTTCAGTTGTTGAATGATCTGTTTCATTTTCAGGTGTAACCGATTTCAGTAGTTTCTCTATCTTCATGCCGTAATCAAACGACGTGTCATAGATAAATTTGAGTTCCGGCATATACCGAAGCCCGAGTTTGCCGGCAAGATGCCGCTTGACATAACCTTTTGCACTTTTAAAGCCTTCAGCTGTGACGTCGCTTTCCTTTTCCCCCAGATAAGTGGAATAATAAACATAGGCGGTTTTCAGATCCGATCCCATTTTAACGCCTGTGATCGTTGCGTTTTCAAGCCGGGGATCGCTGACGCCCTTACGGAGAAGGTCCGAGAGGACCTTTTGTATCGTGCCGCTGACCCGTTCTGAACGTGAAAATGGTTTCATATTCATAGGTGGCTAATCTCCAGTTCACTGTCGACGATTTCCGCCAATCCTGCCTCATCAAGCATATCGAATAAACCGTTTTAAGTTTTAGGTGTTAGGTATTAAGAGTCAATACGGCTTCGGTCTATACTTAAAACCTAAAACGTAACACCTAAAACCATTCTTCTAATCCAACTCCGGCTTGATTTCTTCCGTATAATAGCACTCCAGGTTGTCGCCGATCTTGATGTCGTTAAAATTTTCGATGCCGATACCGCACTCATAACCGTTCTGGACTTCTTTGACATCATCCTTGAACCTTCTGAGGGAAGAAAGTTTCCCTTCATAGATGACGACGCCGTCCCGCAGCAACCGAACCAGCTTACCTCTTTGAAAGTTACCTTCGGTGACATAACTGCCGGCAATAGTACCGATTTTGGGAATATGGAAAACATCACGGATTTCGGCCCAGCCCTGCGTCCTGTCTTCAAATGTCGAAGACATCAATCCCAGCATGGCGTCCCGGATCTCTTTGATTACATCATAAATGACATTGTGGTAGCGAATGTCGACCTGCTCTTCATTGGCCATTTCCTGAACTTTTGGACTGGATCGTACATTGAAGCCGACGATAATGGCATTGGATACGGCTGCCAGAGAGATGTCTGATTCAGTGATGGTACCGGTGGCGCCATGAACGATGTTTATATTGACTTCATCATTGCTGAGACTGGAGAGAGAATCCTTGAGCGCTTCGATGGATCCGTGAACATCTCCCTTAAGAATCAGGTTGAGATCTTTTACCTCGCCGGTTTTCATTTTTTCGAACAGGCCGTCCAGACTCAGGCGGCTGGTCTTGGCCAAATCCACCGAGCGTTGTTTCCGGACCCGGTGTTGGCTGATCTGCCGGGCATCTTTTTCATCGGTTACCGAAACAAGCTCGTCGCCGGCTGAGGGCACGCCTGACAGGCCGATGACTTCGATGGGCAGAGATGGTCCGGCCGAAGAGACCTGCTGTCCCAGATCATTCAAGAGAGCACGGAGTTTTCCATAGTGTATGCCGCAGACAACGGAGTCTCCGGCGCGAAGCGTTCCTTCCTGGATCAGAACAGTGGCAACCGGCCCTCGGCCGGCATCGAGTTTGGCCTCCACAACATGACCTCTGGCCAGTTTGTTTGCATTGGCTTTCAACTCCAGCATCTCCGTTTGCAGGATGATCATTTCGAGCAGATCATCAATACCTGTATTTTCCTTTGCGGAAACTTTCACGAAAATGGTGTCACCACCCCATTCTTCAGTTACCAGTCCGTTTTCAGACAGCTCCCGCAGAACACGTTCCGGATCTGCATTGTCTTTGTCGATCTTGTTGACAGCCACGATGATGGGTACGCCTGCAGCCTTCGAGTGATTGATGGCTTCGATGGTTTGCGGCATGACACCATCGTCGGCAGCAACCACGAGAACAACAATATCCGTGATTTTTGCACCACGTGACCGCATTGCTGAAAAAGCTTCATGCCCGGGTGTGTCGAGGAATACGACCTGGCCTTTTGGCGTGGTGACATTATACGCACCAATATGCTGTGTAATGCCGCCGGCCTCGAGCTCGGTTATTCTTGTTTTCCGAATGACGTCCAGCAGCGAGGTTTTTCCATGGTCCACATGTCCCATGATGGTTACGACAGGAGGTCTCTCGGTAAGGTTTTTTGGGTCATCCTCAACGGCTTTAAGTAAATTGTCTTCTTCAAAGGATGCTTTTTCCAATTCATATCCAAACTCCGTGGAAACAAGAACGGCCGTATCGAAGTCGATGGTTTGATTGACCGTTGCCATGACACCCAGGCTCATCAGCTTGGCGATCATTTCGTTGGCCTTGATTCCCATCCGTTTGGCCAGTTCCGCCAAAATAATGGTATCATCTATTTTGATCCGACGTTTGATGGCTTTTGGTGTGGTAATCTGCGGCTTCAACCCTTTGTCCATTTTGGACTTAGGACCTTTTTTACCCCTGCGGAGGCGTTTGGATCTGCCTGAATAGAGATCCTTACCCTCGATGACCTCTTTTTTCCGGAAGGATATTTTCTTTTTAAAGAACTTCCTATCCGGCTCCACGGGCTCTGTTTTCTTGTGTCCTTTCTTTTTCTTGCCTTTTAAGGACGGTTCTTGAGCGGGTGGAGCAGGTTTAGCGGCAACGGCTTTGCGAACCGGCCGTTTCGGCTTGGCTGGTGTTTTTTTGATCTCTGCCGGGTCTGTTTCTTTGGGTGGTGGTGCCGGCTTGATAATTTTTGCCGGTGTATCTTTCTTTTTCTTTTTGGCCGGCTTGCCGGACTCGGGCTTTTTTGTCTCAGGCGCCTCTTTCTCTACGGATTCCGCAACAGCCTCATCTGGTATAACAGTGTCCTCCGGCACTTCAGCAGCTGTTTCCTGCGGTATCTCTTCCTTTAGAACCGGTTTTGTCGCTTCTTCGATCTTCGGCTCTTTGTCTGTCGTTTCTTCGGCGGCTATAGTCGGTGCTTCTTCCACAACCATTTCCGGCTGAGAGAGGTCCTCAATTATTTTGGGCTTTTTGACGGTTTTGACCCGGCGCCTGCGTATGACGGTCGGCTTGATTCGTTTCTCTTCCAGCTTCGCCGCCTTCTTTTTACCACTGAGTTTTGCCTTGACATCCGGAAGATCGGATTCGTCAATGGAACTCATATGGCTTTTTACAGGGTATTCAATCTCATGAAGCCTGTCGACCAGCTCGGTGTTGGTCATGTTTAATTCCCGGGCAAGTTCATATATTCTGATCTTTCCCATCCATCCCCCTTAACCTTCATATGGTAAAAAATACGCTTAATTTTCTTGAATGTTTTCCGTTTCCGCGTTTTCGTCTTTTTCTGTGCCGGTCAACGAACCTTCATCAGAAACAGATTCCGGGCTTTGGGACACATCCTCTGCCGTTGTTTCCGCATCCAAACGTTCCTGTTCTTCCATGGCGGCGGCTTGTTTTGCTTCAGTTAGATAGTTTTGTGCGTTTTCGATCAAGGCTGCTGCTTTTTCTTCTCCGATGCCCCGTATTTGCGTGAGATCGTCAACGGAGACCTTGATGAGCTCTTCGGCTGAATAGAGTCCTTTTTCAAATAGTGAGTCCGCCATACTGATGCCTACACCAGGTAGTGCAACCAGAGAGTCGTATCCTTTTTTCATGGCTTCGCTGTACTTGGATTCACTGTTGACATCCAGATGCCAGCCGGTCAGCTTGGATGCAAGTCTTACATTTTGGCCGCGCTTTCCAATGGCCACGGAGAGAAAATCATCTGGAACGATTACTTCCATGGACCCGTTCTCTTCATCGATAATCACTCTGGATATCTCAGCAGGAGCTAACGCGTTGCACACGAACTTGGCGTCATCCACATGCCAGGGAATAATATCTATTTTTTCTCCGCGAAGCTCCTGGACGACATTCTGGACACGAGACCCTTTCATTCCGACGCATGCGCCCACAGGATCGATATCCGAGTCATTGGATGAAACTGCAAATTTAGCTCGGACACCAGGCTCGCGTGCGGCCCCCTTGATCTCAACGATGCCCTCGCTGATTTCAGGCACTTCCGTCTTGAACAGATGAACCAGAAAATCCGGGTGTGTTCTGGACAAGAGGATTTGCGGGCCCCGCGATTCATGCAGAACATCCAATATCAGCGCACGAATCCGATCACCGCGGCGATAGGACTCTCTGGGAACCTGTTCTCGGTTCGGTAGAACGCCTTCAGTATGGCCAAGGTTGACGATGATGTCGCCCCGATCGACCCGTTGAACAATGCCGTTGACGATGTCTCCTTTGCGATCGATGAAGTTGGAATAGACCACATCTCTTTCGGCATCCTTCATTTTTTGAATGATAACCTGCTTTGCCGACTGGGCTGCAATTCGGCCAAATGTCGTAGCATCCATTTTGGTGCCGAGACTGTCCCCGACTTGGCAATCGGGATCCAACTCACGGCCTTCTTCAAGACTGATTTGGATTTCCGGCTCGGTCAACGTTTCGACAACCTCTTTGAACTGGAACACTTCTATCTCGCCTGTTTCTTCATAGTACTGGGCTTCTATGTCGACCTTGTTCCCGAACTTTTTCTTGGCAGCCGACCTCAGGGCTTCTTCCAATGCCTTAATTAACACCTCGACGTTGATGCCTTTTTCCCTGCTGATTTGTTCGACAACTCGTTTGATATCTGCAATAAACATCAGTTTTCTCCAGAATAGTTGATAAGCCGCGCTTTGGTTATGTCCTCAAAGGGGATAGCCACAGATTTATTTACAACCGTCAGCATCACGACCCCATCCTTAATATCTGTTAACATGCCTTTAAATTTTTTTTGTCCATCAATCGAACGGGAAGATTGTATCCGGACTAATTGGCCCTTAAACCGGTTGAAATCATCTTGTTTGGCAAGGGGTCGATTCGATCCCGGTGACGAAACTTCCAGACGATAGCGATGGTCACTTTCGATATATATGTCCAGCAAATCACCCACCTGACGACTGATAGCAGCGCAGTCGTCAATGCTGATGCCGTCGGGTTTGTCAATATATAGGCGAAGCACTTTCCCGCCGGGTTCCATCTGATATTCTGTATGGACCAATTCAAGCCCTTCCGCATCGCAAACCGGCTCTGCCAGTCGCTTTACACCGGCAAGAAACTTCTTGTCGGACAAAACGGCAGCAGCCTGCTGTAGCGGATTCTTCTTTTTAATACGACTTTTTATTTTTTTTTGTTTCATGTTCTGCAACGTTTATCATCCAATAAAAAACGGGCAAAAGCCCGTTTCTCCTCATCTATGAAAGTTCTTTCGGTCGATAAAATCTTGTCAGTTCATAGCCATAACCATTCGAAAAAAATTACACAACGTTCATAGATAAAAGAGCTTTTCCTGATGGTGCATACCGCTCTGGAAAAACCGGGTATTCTTGGAGCGGGCAACGAGATTCGAACTCGCGACACCAAGCTTGGGAAGCTTGTACTCTACCAACTGAGCTATGCCCGCTATCCAAAAAAGAATAATTAAGACAAAAAGTGTAACCTGTCAATGATTTTTCTTAATAATGGGAACTATTTAATAAGCTCCCTGATCTGTTCAAGTTCGTGGCGAAGTTCACTGACGGATAATGTCTGCGGAAGCTCTTCTGCGAAATCCTGTTTGTTTCTTAAATGTTGCCGGGCACCTGATATGGTAAATCCCTTCTCATAGAGGAGATGTTTAATCTTAAAAATAAATGCAACGTCCTTTTTGCGGTATAGACGTTGACCAGAAGACGTTCGCTTGGGCTTGATTCTCTTGAACTCCGTTTCCCAGAAGCGGAGGACATGTGTCGGTAGCCCGAGAAGCCCGGAGACTTCTCCTATTTTAAAGTAGAGTTTGTCAGGGATTGAAACCTCTGTCTGTTTCATGGGGGTCCCTACTCAGGTAAAGCAGCATTAAAATGATCGATCAATCTTTCGGACAAGCGTTTGTGGATATCGTTTACCATGTCGTCTTCCAGTGTCTCTTCATGGGAGCGATAGACAATTCTGAAAGAGACGCTTTTTTTACCATCGGGGATAGGATCGTCAGCAAAGACATCAAAGAGGCTCAGTTGCTCCACCAGTCCCTCATTCAGGCTCCTGATAAAAGCCAACAAACTGCCGGCTTCGATGTGGTTGTCGATAATGACCGTTACATCTCGAGACGTCGCAGGGTATTTGGGTATCGGTTTGGCCTGCAGGCTTTCAGGTATCATGCCATAGAGCCGGTTCATGTCAAGCTCAAAATAGAACACTGTTTGCTTCAGATCATAGTTCTTCAGCACATGGGGGTGCAGTTCTCCCACCAGCCCCAGGGGTGTGTCGCCTGTAACGATCTGAGCGGCAAAACCGTCTTTTACATAGGAACAGACGTCAGCAGGCATACGGGTGAATGAAATGTTCCTGATTTTAAGCATGTTGAACAAGCCTTCCGCAACGCCCTTGAGATCATAGAAATCACAGGCTGTTTCAGGAGCATTCCACAAGGCATTTGTACGCGACCCGGTCCAGAGTCCTGCCAGCATTTCAATTTCATCCGGCAGATGGGTCTTCCCTTTGCCGATGAATACCTTGCCGATTTCAAAGAGCCGGGTGGTCTTAGATTGCTGGGATACGTTTCGGTGAGCCGATTTCAAAAGCCCCGGGAGCAGGATAGACCGCATGACAGCTTGGTCTTCCGTCAAAGGGTTTAAAATTTCCACCAGGTTTCGTCGATAATCATCCGGAGTGAGCAAGAGACGATCACAATCCATTTTGTCCATAAAACTGTAATTGATGGCTTCGTCGAAGCCAAATCCGTTCATGATGATTTTGGTGTTACGTCTATGGTCGATAACGGTCTGCGGCGTTCTTGTTTCTGCGGGGATCAATGGAAAAGTGGTAGGTATGTTATCGTAACCTGAAAGTCGCGCCACCTCTTCCATGAGATCCTCGGGTCTTTTGATATCCACCCGAAAAGAAGGTATCGTGACCGATAGCGTATCCGCCGTTCCCTCTCCAATATCGAACCCGACGGAAACCAGGAAGCCACGAATTTCCGTACGGTTGAAGTCCGTACCAAGGAGTCGGTTGGTCTCTTTCGTACTCAGTGTGATCATCTGTAACTGTGGCAGATTTCCGCATTTGTCGATGACGCCGTCTACTATGCGGCCGGCGCCTATCTCGGCAATTAACCGGGTTGCTCTGTCCAGCGCCACCAAGGTTCCTTGCGGGTCGATACCCCGTTCGAATCGATGAGAAGCGTCTGTGTTCAAACCGAGCTTTTTGGATGTCTTGCGAATACTTATTGGATTGAAATAGGCACTTTCCAGAAGGACGTTCCGGGTGTCGGTTTCAATTTCGGAGTTCAGTCCCCCCATGATACCGGCAATGGCAACTGGTTTTTTACCATCACAGATTAACAGCATGTCCTTTGAAAGGGATCTTTTTTTATCATCCAGCGTTGTGAATACCTCGCCTTCGGTTGCGGCTCTCACCACAATCCGATGTTCTTCCAGTCTGTCCAGATCAAAGGCGTGCAACGGCTGGCCGTATTCCATGAGAACAAAGTTGGTGATATCCACGATATTGTTGATCGGTCTCAAGCCAACGGAGCGAAGTCGTTCCTGGAGCCAGAAAGGAGAAGGGGCAACCGTTATGCCTTCAATAATCCTTGCCGCATATCTGGGGCAGAGATCCGGTGTTTCCACGGTAACGGACGTTCGTTCGTGAACTTCTTTTCCAGATGTCGGCAGGGTGATATCCGGAAGGGAGAGTTCTTTTTTAACGATGGCGGCGATTTCACGGGCGGTGCCGATCATGCTCAGGCAGTCTGGGCGGTTAGGGGTCAGATCGATTTCAATTACGGCGTCCGATAGGTTCAAGGCCGTGGAAAGGGCCTGGCCCTTGGTGAGCTTGTCGTCCAGGGTCATGATGCCGGATGTGTCTGTGCCGAGTTCGAGCTCGGCTTCACTGCAGAGCATTCCCTCTGAAGCAATACCCCGGATAACACCTTTTTCCAGAATCCTGTCATTGGGGAAATGGGTACCGGGAAGTGCTATGGGTGATAACATTCCCTCTCTGACATTGGGGGCGCCACAAACAACCGTCAGTGTCCGTTCGCCAATATCGACATCACAGACTTTCAGTCTGTCTGCGTTGGGGTGGCCTTTGACGGCTGCAACGCGACCGACCCGTACATTCTTAAGGTATTCAAACCGATCGGATACGGCTTCCACTTCAAGCCCTGCCATGGTGAGGGCCGCCGCCAGTTCGTCCGGTGTCAATTCGATGGGAACAAATGTTTTCAGCCAGTTGAGACTAACCTTCATATAAAATTACCTCCTAATAAAATCGGGAACCGATTTTATTAGAATTGTTGTAAAAAACGGATGTCGTTTTCGAAAAATTTTCTTATATCGTCGATGCCGTATTTGAGCATGGCAAGTCTTTCGACGCCCATTCCGAATGCAAAGCCTGTATACTTTCCCGAAGGGTAGCCCACGTTTTCATACAGGGCCGGATGTACCATGCCTGAACCCAGAACCTCCAACCATCCTGTCTGGGAACAGACCCTGCATCCTTTACCCCTGCACATGACGCAGAGAATATCCACTTCCGCACTCGGCTCTGTAAACGGGAAAAAGCTGGGTCGGAACCGCAGGCTGGTTTTTTCGTCGAACATCTGATGAAAAAATGTGGTGAGAATCCCCTTCAGGTCCCCGAAGGAAATATCCGTGTCAACCAGCAGTCCTTCGACCTGATGAAACATGGGTGTATGGGTGAGATCCGAATCGCAGCGAAAAACTTTACCGGGCGTTACAACCCGAACCGGCGGGGTTGTTTTTTCCATGATGCGAATCTGCAGGGGAGATGTGTGGGTTCTCAGTACAATGTCATCCGAAACGAAAAACGTGTCCTGCATATCCCTTGCCGGATGATTTTTAGGAAAGTTGAGTGCTTCAAAGTTGTAGTAGTCTGATTCGACCTCCGGACCTTCGGCCACATCAAAGCCGAGCCGGGAAAAAATATCACAGATTTCCTGCTGGATTTGCGATACTGGATGCAGGGAACCTTTTAAAGGCGACCGGCCGGGCAGCGAGACATCGATGGCGTCTTCAGCGGTCGTGTTTTGGGTGGCAATGTTCTGTAAGGCCTCCTGAATTGCTTTGTCGACAGTGATTCTAACCTGATTGGCTTTTTTGCCGGCACCTGGACGCTCTTCTTTGGGGAGCTGCGAGATTCCTTTTAAAACCAAGGTTATCAGGCCTTTCCGGCCCAAGTATTGTACTGAAATCGTTTGGATCTCCGCAGCATCCTTGGCATGGTTAAGACTTTCCAGAAAGTCCTGTTGGATTTGCTCGATATGTTTATTCACGGTGACCCTGATAGCCTGTGTTAAAGTTGTTCAGCGGCAAGACCGGCGACTTTAGAAAACCCGGCTGGATCCGAAATGGCCAGGTCAGCCAGAACCTTTCGATCCAATTGAACGCTGGACAGTTTCAACCCGTGCATGAATTTACTGTAAGATAGATTGTTCATGCGTGCTGCGGCATTGATTCTTGCAATCCAGAGTCTCCTGAAATCACGCTTTCGGACCCTGCGATCCCGGTAGGCGTACATCAGGGCTTTGTCCAGCGCATCTGTAGCTGTGCGAAACAGCTTGCTGCGTCCGGCGCGATATCCCCTGGCTAATTTTAAAACTTTGTTTCTTCTTCTTCTGGCTTTGAACCCTCTTTTAACGCGCATTTTTAAATGTCCTCCTGTAAGCGAAAATAGATCATCAATGGGTTTTATCCATTGGGGAGCAGCAGTTTGATCTCCCTGACATCAGATTTTTTGACGATCTGGCCCTGCCGCAGCGATCGTTTCCGCTTGGTCGTTTTTTTTGTCAGTATGTGACTGGCATGTGATTTTGAAAATGTGTATTTCCCTGTGCCTGTTTTTTTAAATCGCTTGGCAGCTGCTCGATTTGTTTTTATCTTTGGCATGTTAGCCCCTTTCCATGTTATTCTTAAAAACAGATGGCGTGAACACGGTGAATATATCCGTTCACGCCAGAGTTTGATAACAAGTTATGATAGCTTGATTAACACATTTACGCTGCGTCACTATCCACAGAAATGTGTTACTTTGGTGCCAGCACCATGGTCATGGTTCGTCCTTCGAACTTGGGGTGCTGCTCGACATTGGCATATTCTTCGGCTTGCTGTGCAATGTGAGCGAGCAATTCCCTGCCCCGATTAGAAAGCGTAATCTCGCGACCCCTGAATACGACGGTTACCTTGACCTTGTCCTTATTTTCAATGAACCGGTTGATATGGTTCAGTTTTACCTGGATGTCGTGTTCGCCTGTTTTGGGCCGAACCTTGATTTCCTTGATTTGGAAGGTACTCTGCTTTTTCTTGGCCTCCTGCTGTTTTTTGGTCTGTTCGTATTTATATCGACCATAGTCCATGATTTTACAGACAGGCGGATTCGCATTCGGAGAAACCTCTACCAGATCGAGACCAAAGTCGCCGGCAATGGCGAGGGCTTTGTAGGTCGGAACAACGCCCACCTGAGTTCCTTCCGGGTCGATGACTCTGACTTCTTTTGCTCTGATGTTCTTGTTGATATTGGTTCGGTCTGTTCTAACGTTTCTGTTTGGTCGTTTTGGAAAAGCTATACCCCCACCTCCTTATTCGACATTTGGGTTTAAGACCGCCTTAAACTTTCATTTATATGCGGTACTACAGAAAACTTTTTTTTCATCTACCCCTTTTCGGGTAGTGGATTATAAGACAACATTAAGAAATGCAAGAAAAAAATGCAATAGAAATAAATTCATTACACCATTTAATGAGAAATCGTGCAGCTCTCCAAGGGACTTCTATTCCAACAGGTATTGTCCGGGCACAATGAAAAAACCCTAAATTGTGCATTTCCCTGCTCCTGAACCACAACAAGGAGTGTATTTCTACTATCAACTCGACTTGCCTTGTGGCAAGGAAGCTTGGAGGTTGGGATGCTGCGGTCTGCTCACAGCTGTTGGCCACCCTCCAACCCTTTTATCCCCCTCGAATCCTTGGACCCTTCTTTAATAATCTGCAGATGCTATCATCGCACGGACAGCTGTCGTCAACATCGTAAGCATATAGAATTCTTTGTTCGGATTCAGCTCTTTGCGGGGAAATGGGTTCCTTGGCTTCGGCACGGCATCGATCCAGAAGCGATTGCCTGCTTGGGATGGTTTCGATCCCCTTTGAGAGGACTTTGCCGGTTTTTCCATCGATGATATCTGCATCGAGGCCATTGGTTACAACGATCAGGGGAATCTGGTAAGCGGCCACCACACGTGATGCTGCAATGGCTGGGCGGTGGCGGGTTACCAGGGATCCGGGTCCATATCGAATGATCATGGCGGCAGTGTCATTCAGAACAACGGTGAAGTCGATTTGAACTTGGGCGCACTTGTTTCCGGCCACGACGGTCAACTTTCTGCGGGGGAATATGTCTGATTTGTAATACCCTTTTTTTTCAACGAGCAGTTTTGCTAACGCCTGGCGGTATCTTTCGTCATGGGTGTCCGTAATGGCCTCCCCGGTCAGATAGTCAACCCCCTCGCCGAGAATAAGATGGTGTCCAGTCATTTGAAGATCCCTGTGGCCGGTAACGCAGGCATTGTCAGGTGATTACTTTGGTCTTTACAATCAAACCTTCTTTTGAATAAACTAAACCGGTTATCCGCAAAACTCAAGCTGGGCTGTCTTGGCGGTCTGCGGTATCGCTTGAGTTTTATAGAT
>JAOZSO010000233.1:0-5780 GCA_029939655.1 Desulfobacterales bacterium | reverse complement strand
CTGAAACAGATGAATTTCTCCACAATGGTGACTGGAATGGGGTATTTGTTGTGGAGTTCAGGGATCATCCGGAGGAAGAACGGTTACACTGTGAGGCACCATCGGGTGAGCATTTCGTCAGATTTTGGCTGGATATAGAGGTTGACGCAGAGATTTGGGAAAAGGAACACGAAAATATCCTTCGAGTGGCATCACGTTATGATGTAGCTGTCGATCCCGCCCCCGTAGAGGGAGAAGGAGGCAAACGCCTCTGTCGTCTGTATTCAAGGGCATGGATCCCTAGTTTCAGCCAGCGCATCTTTGGTCTGACCTTATCGAATCTCATGGAATGCAAAGGCGCTGTGTTGCCAATGTTTTCAGACCAGCTAAGGGGGCGTTCTTAACTGAAGGCGTAACCCATGAATGAAAAGCAGATCTGTTGGACAGGCTCACAGGGCGAATACGATGATCCTATTAACCTGTCTCAGTTTCTGATTCTGGTTATGTTCCATTTCTCCGTCTATCGACAACAAAGCCCTGGAGGGAATATTCTGGCATAAAGCAAATCTGTATTATCTTCTACGATATCATCACAATCGTTAATTCAATTACCACATTTGTAATTAATGGGAGGGCTTGAAAACTCATTAAAACCAATGCCCCCGGGTATTACCTTATGGGGTAAAATATCCATAAAGCTATTCAGTTGGCTTCTGGTCCCCTTTGTTCATATTAGTCCCACAAATGTGGATATTATTCTTGAAGAAGAAGATTTTTCATTAGAAGAATACGGAATCTCCGGTAACGTAATCTATACTCCTGGACATTCATCTGGATCAGTGAGCATTTTGTTAGATACCGGGGATGCTTTTGTTGGAGATGCTGCCATGAACAAGTTTCCCCTCCGTCTTTCACCTGGATTGCCAATATATGCTGAAGACGTAGGTGAGCTAAAGAAAAGCTGGGAAAATTACTGGGGAAAAATGTAAAGACGATATATCCGGCTCATGGTAAGCCATTTTCAGTTGATATCATGAGGGAACAAATTCCTAAGTTGTAATGAGGGTCTGAACTATCTAAAATAATATTCTTGGAATTGAAGGTATTCTGATCTGATCATTTAACTATAAGTTTCTACTTTCTGCCGGTGGTGACACTCCAACTTATCGCCATTCTTCCATTCTATCAAAATAATATTAATAAGGAGACCATTATGCCGCAACTCATCGCCGATCGTAGGGATATCGATTTTGTACTTTTCGAGCAGTTAGATGCACACAAGCTCTGCCGGCAGGAAATATATGGAGAATTCAACCGCAAGACCATTGAGATGATTGTAAGCGAAGCTCGCAGCCTGGCCATCAACGAAATTCTGCCCACGCTTTCCGAGGGTGACCGCCAGGGGCTTAGTTTCGATGCAGGCAAGGTGAAAGTCCCGGACTGTTTTCACAAACCTTTCAAGCTGATGGGAGAGGGTGGCTGGGTGGCCATGACATCACCTGAAGATTACGGCGGCCAGGGCATGCCCAGCATGGTCAGCCAGGCGGCAATTGACTACCTCATGGGGGCCAATTATGCGTTTACGCTTTACGCTTGGGCCGCTTTCGGGGCTGGAGAGATGCTCGAGCATTACGGCACCGAACCCCAGAAACTGCTGTACTTGGAAAAATTGTACAGTGGTGTGTGGGGCGGCACCATGGCCATGACCGAGTCGGAGGCCGGATCAGATGTGGGCAATTTGTCCACATCGGCCGGAAAAAATGCTGATGGGACCTACAACATTACGGGGAATAAGATATTCATAACCTGTGGTGAACAGGACCTGACGGAAAATATCATTCACATGGTTCTGGCCAGGATCGAAGGGGCGCCCGCTGGCAGCAAGGGGATTTCTCTTTTTATCGTGCCCAAGATATGGGTCAATGAAGACGGCAGCCCCGGGGAATTCAACGACGTGGTCTGTACGGGCATAGAGGAGAAGATGGGCATTCATGCAAGCTCCACTTGTAGCCTCAGCTTCGGCAGCAGCGGCAAATGCCGTGGGGTGCTTTTGGGGGAGGAGCACAAGGGGCTGAAAGTGATGTTTCACATGATGAATGCTGCCCGGCTGGCAGTGGGCTCCATAGGCTTTACAAGCGGGTCGGCAGCCTATATTCATGCGCTCAACTATGCCAGGGAGCGCGTCCAGGGGACGGAGATCACCCAAGCCATGGAACTGTCACCAGTGCGTGTTCCCATCATTCGCCACCCGGATGTCCGGCGGATGCTCATGTGGATGAAAAGCCACGTAGAGGCAATGAGGAGCCTGATGTATTTCGGTACTTTCTGTCTGGACATGGAGAAATGCGGGAACGATGAGGAAAAGACTTATTATAAGGGTCTACTGGATTTGCTGACACCGATCATCAAGTCCTACTGCACGGACAGGGGGTTTGACATCTGCTCCAAGGCCCTTCAGGTTTTCGGTGGTTATGGATACACTCGGGAGTATCCCGTGGAACAGCTGCTGCGTGACGTGCGGATTGCATCCATCTATGAGGGCACCAACGGTATCCAGGCCATGGATCTTTTGGGGCGCAAGCTGGGTATGAAGGGCGGCAAGGTTTTTATGGATCTGGTCGGTGAGATTAACAAAACTATTGCCCAGGCGCGTGAAGTTCCTTCGCTTTCATTGCTGGCCGAATCCCTCGACCAGACCGTGTCCCGCATGACCGAAGTCGCCATGTTCATGGGAGAGACAGTCATGTCCGGCAAAGTCCGTGAAGCCTTCGTAAACGCCAAACCGTTTCTGGACATCATGGGCGATGTCATTGCCGGCTGGATGCTCTTATGGCGGGCTGTTACGGCAGATAAGCAGCTCGAGGAAATCTTGAAGGGTATAGAGGGTCAGAAGCGCCGGCAAAAGCTGGAGAAAAATAAAAATGCCGCTTTTTACGCTGGCCAGAGCTATTCGGCCGAATACTTCATCCGTAATGTCCTGCCGCAGACAGCCGGCAGAATGGAGGCCGTCATGGCAGGGGATGCCACTGCAGCAGTCATGCCGGATTCCGCCTTTGGGGCATTTTAAAAACTGAAATAGAGCAAATAGATGAGCATACGGGACACCATGAGTTATTAATGGTATATCCCACATAACAAATGGCTTTGTATCTGCTCAATCGGCTACCATATATGGGGTGTCTTGCTCAGCAAAAAAGTTGAAGATTACTGGCATAAGTCTTTCAGGGCCAGCGGTTTCGTTCATCTCCAACCAATCACCGGTGTCGAGGGCAGCTGAAATTATGTGATACAACACTCTCAAGCGCTTTTATGCCTTCCAGTGGAATTCTGTCAGTTCAAGTATAGATCATGGCAATTTATGTTTGGAATGGTTTAGAATAATACTGATTCTCCAGAACCTGCTGTAATTTCTCATCAGCGATGTCGAAACGGATACTATCAGACAAAGTAGTATTTCCAAAACATTCAAGAAGGTCTTTGTCTGATGCATCTACTTCTGACAGATTCAAACTTTGTCTAATGCGTTTGACGAATTCTTTCTTTTTTTGGTTCAATTAATTTCTCCTTATAGACTTGAATCTGGAAGGAGCCGATGCCATCCAGACAGATTTTGCTGTCATACGAGATCTTATCTGAGACAATTTATTGCAATACATATGCTCAACGGAGTGCCATTAGATATAGTGACCAAATCAATTCTATAAAAAAGACTACTCTCAATCCCTTCACGCAAATTGTCAAATTTCATGTCATGTGCATATCATATAGTTGCCTTGAAGTCAAGCCACCACAATATGTTGTGGTGACATATTCTGAAGTATAACCGTTGATTGCACACAACACATCGACACAATTTGCCCAGTCAAAAAAGCTGAGATATCTGTTCTTTTGCTAAAGTGGAGAGTATCTCAATGTAGCGGTAAGCGGGCGATATTTATTTTTTTGCTGAGTTTTTCGGACTCAATTGACTTTAATTTCAGGATAATCTAACGTAGTAATTTATGGATGCCTTGGCAATTATAATTGTCTTATCATTAGTGGGACTTTTTCTTATTCTGTTATTTTATAGGCGAAAAGTATTCTTCCGTAATATAAATATAAAACGCTCTATAAGAGATCGACGTAAAAGGTTTATTGCTTCAAAAAACCGCATGAGGAGATCTGGTAAAGATCGCAGAGAATACGAGGGATAAAATATTGAAACTCGATAGCGTACTACTTCAATATTGTGATTCTATGAACAACCAGTGCAAAACCAAAATTAAAATTTAGAGGTCTATAATGGTTGACAAACGAAGCGGCAAAGATCGAAGGGCCAATACAGATAGAAGAAAAGGTGGCGCTTCTTCATACGATGGTCCAGAAAAGAGGGGTGTTAAGTACCAGAGAAGTGACAAAAACAGGAGGAAGAAAGAATAAGATTTGATATCATCTGTCAAAAAAAATGAAGGCAACTTTGCGGTAGCGCAACCCAATATTTATTTAAAATTACATCTCAAAATGAAGGTATGCAAAGGAGAATGTAGAAAATGAAAAAAGCTATTATCGGATTATTGCTCATCGTATTCATAACGGGCTGCGCCACACAGAGATTCACTATCAATGGAGACGGAGACGAAAAAACAGAGCCTGATGTGAAAAAGATGCAGCATTTTTTTGTCGCTGGAATCGGGCAGACAAAGGAACTGAATGCAGCGGAAATATGCGGTGGCATTGATAAAGTTGCAAAGGTAGAAGCGTATATAACTTTTTGGGACGGATTATTGGGTGCTGTGACCTGGGGTATATACACACCGCATACAGCTAAAGTTTTTTGTACCGATTAAATAGCAAATAATCGCAGCTTGAAGGGTGGTTCCGGGCGACGGAATCCACCCTTTTTCCTTTTTAGCTGTAGATGGTTTCAATCCATTTAAGCGCCTCTGTATCGCTGATCCTACCCAAATATATCTGGGTGGTCGACAGGTTTGAATGCCGGAGAATGATCTTGCTCACAATTTCAAGCGGCACTCCTGAACGGGAGGCAAATGTTGCAGCATGGCGGCGTAAATCATGAGGTCTCAAATGGATGCCAACCAACTTACCAGCTTTTGCCACAATCGAACGGGCAGCCTCATAACAAATCGGAAATATCCTTGCCTGTAATCCGATTTTTTGAGTTTCGACATATTCCCTAAGGCGATCAGCCACCTTTTGGGGAATAAATATCATTTCACACTCACGACCGCTTTTCGGTTCCCTTAACAATATTTTCCTTTCAGAAATATCATTGGGTACAATTTTCAACACCTCACCTATTCGCATGGCACCACGAGCCATGAGTTCGAGAATCAAACGGTTCCTGGGATGAACTGTCCGAAAAATGATCTCGTCCATGGTTTCTTTTTCAAGTATATCAAATTGGGCTTTTATCTTAGGCCGGAAAAGTTTCCGTAACATTGGTGCGTCGCACGGATTGGCGAAATCCGGGTCGAGGTTATTTTTTGAAAAATTGAGAAATGCCAACAGACTTGTGAATCGACCCCGTTTTGTTTGAGGTTTGCGGCCTTCGGTGAGCTGGTTCATAAAATCGAGTATGTTATCAACGGACAGATCTCCAAGTTCATAATCACCGAACTGGCTACGGAATCTATCAAGGACGAAAGAGTGGGCCCTAACCGTATTTTTTTTTGGAATGGATTCGGTGATAATCGAGCCAGATTTTTCTCGCTTTTGACACCTTCATGATGTACCTCCTTTGGCTAAGATGTTTGACAATGGCAAAATGCCAATGTAATTCTATGATGTCCAAAGCGTATCTG
>JAOZSO010000232.1:0-5792 GCA_029939655.1 Desulfobacterales bacterium | reverse complement strand
GCTCGGTTATCGCAGCAAATCTGGGGGTCAATCCCAGCTTGACCATCACTGCCCTGTCGGAATATATCATGTCCCAGGCAACATTGAATTAGCCAACTCTATGGTTGCATAAACAACATGGCAAGCATAGATAATGACCTGTTATTATATGAATTATCGTAGCGAGAATGTAAAGTCATCTTCGTCTTTTAACAGCTTAGAGCCATCTGCTACCTACTGCTTTCTCCCTGCCACCTACTGCCTACTACCTACTGCTTTCTCCCTACTGCTTTCTTCACCCTCAGCAGCCCCGGACTATTGTGCAGATACATCAACGGTGACGAGTGTCCGGCATCCAGAAACAGTTGCTCCAGTTCATCGAAAAGAACTATCTGGTCCGGCCACCGAAAGGTCTTTTCCCGTTTCTTCAACATATGCCATTCGTTCTGGAGATCCTGGTTAATTTTCAGCACTGCATCTTCAGCTTTTTCGCAGAGAAACATTTCACAAACCAGCGGTTTTACCTGCCATAGGCACCCTTTCTCTCCCAGATAGATACATTTGGATCCCTCCTGGGGTGAGCGCAAAACCGAGAACAAGGCCTGTATTGCTATTTCATCGGACATAATCACGTTAACCGCCACATCGGCAAAAAAGGTAATGATACCCTCCCGGGTACAACAGGCGCTTATCCGGCTTTGATAACAAGTTTCAGTGCAGATATCACTGAAATGGGTAGACAAAAAGGTGTCCACGTCCCTTCGGAAGCATAGATAGTCTGCCAGTTTCCCCTTCAGTGCATCAATGTCTGCAGCCTTGAGCCCTGACAGGTGTCCAGCTACCAATTCCAGGGCTTCCATCTGTTCGTGCTGATATTCAGTCATTTTCCCATGCCCTGTTTTCTTGATGGTTCGATTCTTACTTGATCTTCTGTGAAGTACGATGTACGAGAAAGTTTATCAGTCTATGCAATATTGGGATAATTCTGCCACAGCTACTGTACTTGTCAATGAAATATGGAGACACCAGCATGCCCCAGCCTGATGATACAATCGCCGTCAATGTCGTCGTTGAGATAACCACCGTTTCCCTGAAAGCCATCGTCGAGAATGCCAAACGCCTTTCAGGCAGAAATGAAAAGGGGCATTACACGGTGGACACGGCGGACAAGGTCAGTGAAATGATCTCACGCTTCCTGTTTGAAAAGAATTTTGAACAATTTACAACTAACCCTGAAAACTACAAGTAAAGGATTCAATCATGGAATTTGAATGCATCATCTATGAAAAGCAGGATCATCTGGCGGTAATCAAGCTGAACCGGCCCAAAGTCCTCAATGCCATGAACAGGCAACTCTGGCTGGATGTTCAAGACGCCCTAAAAGATGCCGGAGACGATTCCGACATCAGGGTGCTGATCATCACGGGTGAAGGTCGTGCCTTTTCCACCGGCGCCGATCTGAAGGAAAGCAAAACCCGCAGTCTCGAAGACTATCGCAAATACCTCGAGGAGCTCCAGGAGGCCACACGGAAAATTCTTCGATTCGAAAAACCGACCATCGCAGCCGTCAACGGGTATGCCCTCGGCTCCGGCTACGAGCTGGCGCTGGCCTGTGACCTCCGGATCGCTGCAGATGAAGCACAGATCGGCTCTCCGGAAGCAAAGGTCACTTCTTCCGTGACGGGTGGCGCCATGCGGCTGGTTCAGGTCCTGGTGGGCCCGGCAAAAGCAAAGGAGCTGCTCTTCACAGGCGAATATATCGACGGAAAGGAAGCCGAGAGGATCGGCCTGGTGAACAGATCCGTCCCATTAGACGAGCTTTGGAACGCGACAACCGCAATGGCCCGGAAGATTGCGGAAAATTCATCCTTTTCCATCAAGATGATCAAAAAAGGGCTTCAGATAGCCCAGGGTGAGGCCAGCATGGAGGCCCTGATGGACTTTGAAATCGAGGCCTGCCTTGCCTGCGTATCGACAAAGGAACGCCAGGCGTCACTGAAAACGTTTGAAAACCGCAAGGAGTAAAATCATGCTTGAAAATGTCATCAACGCAGCTTCGGTCGCCATTGTGGGTGCATCCAAAGATGAAACCAAACGGGGTTACCAGACGATTCGAACCCTCTTGCAAGAGAAGTATGAAGGCGACATCTATCCGGTAAACCCGAAAGAAAATACCATACTGGGACTCAAGTGCTACCCCAGTGTCTCTGATATCCCGGGGCATGTGGATATGGCACTGATTGCCACACCGGCCCGTACGCTTCCGACCATATTGGAAGACTGCGGGAAAAAAGACGTGCACGGCGCGGTGGTCCTTGCCAGCGGGTTCGGTGAGTTGGGGGCGGAAGGAAGGAAGCTTGAGGAGCAGATGGTGGCGGTTGCCCGGAAATACGGCATCCGCATTATCGGCCCCAACACATCCGGTATGATCAACATGCATATGGGATTGAACCTGGTGGGGCTCAAGGACTCGCCCAGGGGTGACATCGGACTCCTCTCCCAGAGCGGCAATATGGCCCTCACACTTATTACCGAAGCAAAGCTCAAGAGCAAAAAAGGATTTTCCGCCTATGTGGGGGTTGGTAACGAAGCCGATATCAAGTTTCACGAATATCTGGAATTCTTCCGTAACGACCCCAACACGAAAGCCATTCTCATGTATGTTGAAGGTATGCGGATGGGAAGGGAATTTCTGCAACAGGCCTATAAAACGACGCTTGAAAAACCGATTGTCCTGTTGAAAAGCGGACGATCTTCCACGGGGAAAAAATCCGCCGGATCCCATACCGGTGCGCTGGCAGGAATCTCAGAAGTGGCCAAAGGAGCTTTTGAACGGGCCGGCATCACCGTCATTGAAAAATCCAACGAGCTTTTTCCCGCGGCCGAAACGCTCTCCAGCCTTCCGGCCATGAAGAATAAAAATATCGCCATTCTGGCCGACGGCGGCGGGCATGCCACCATAGCCGCAGATCTTCTCACCGATCTGGGAGTCGACATCCCTGAATTGAGCCAGAAAACCCAGGCAAAACTTAAAAAGATTCTACCGGCTGCAGCTTCGGTAGTCAATCCCATCGATGTTGCTGGTGGAACGGACTCGGATCCGTCCGTTTTTGCCGATTGCGCCAGAATTCTGCTGAAAGACCCGCAAATCGGTGGACTGCTGATTGTTGGACTTTTCGGGGGATACGGTATCCGTTTTGCCGAAAGTCTCTCCCTCATGGAAGAAGACGCCGCCCACCAGATGGGTAAAATGATCAAGTCTCAGAAAAAGCCCATCGTCCTTCACAGTCTCTACAGCTCTGAAAAGCCCCATTCTTTAGACCTGCTACGATATTACGGCATCCCGGTATACGACTCTCTGGAAATCGCCTGTAAAAGCATTTCTGTTCTGGCCTCCTACGGCGCTTACCTCAGGGGATATCGGGCTAAAACCAACTTTGTTTTCAACTGGGGCGAGAAGGCCAAAAAAGAAGGTCTGGCGCTGATTCAACAAGCCAGAAAAGAAGGCCGGAGTGCCCTCCTGGAACATGAGGCCAAAGAACTGTTGCGTCTGCACGGCGCGAAAATCCCCAAGGATTTTCTTGCAAAAACAGCCCAGGAATCCGTTGACATGGCCAAAAAGATCGAAGGCCGTAAAGTTCTTAAAATTGTATCGCCTGATATTCTGCATAAAAGCGATGCCGGTGGCGTGGCCCTTGGTCTGGAAACCGATCAGGAAATCACGTCCGCCTTCAATCGCATCATGAAAAATGCCCAAAACTACAACCCCGAGGCCGATATCAGGGGCATTCTGCTCTCCTCCATGGCCGAAAAGGGCGTCGAAACCATTATCGGAACCAAGATGGACGACCAGTTCGGCCCGGTCATCATGTACGGGTTGGGGGGCATTATGGTTGAAATTCTCAAGGATGTTTCCTTCCGGGTGCTGCCGCTCTCGCGGCGGAGCGCCAAAAATATGATCCGGGAAACCAAGTCCGCCCCCATCCTTGAAGGGATCAGGGGGGATCGCCCCTATGACCGAAATGCACTCATCAGTCTGCTGCGGCTGTGCTCCGAACTGATCGAGTCCTACCCCGATATCCTGGAGATGGACCTGAATCCGGTGATCGTCCACCATGAGGGGTGCAGTATCGCCGATGCTAGAATTATCCTAAAATGAGCGATTGCCGATCTTACCGCATCTACGGCGTCAGATGCCATACCGCATAGTTCACTATAGCGGAACAGCATCTTCCTTGTAGCTACAGCAACCTCGACAATCGCTCAACTTAGGCATAAAATAAAATCACATTTTCATAAATCGTCAAATTGTTTTAACTCTCAGTTTGAGTAATACATAAGTCCTGTTTTGTATTGACATCGATTGACGGAAGCGGTAAATCGTCAACAAAATAAGATCCAAACACAATTATAGGTTATGTCAGGTTAATCAAACCATCCCGGCCTTTGTCCGGGGTGGTTTTTTTATGTTATAGTTAGTGTCCGTCCAGAAATGAGGATTTTTTCGTGAGATCAAGGCGGACGACAGATTTAACCCGGAGTAATAGCGTGCTATTTTGAGGAGTTAAATCATGGCGTCCAACGCCGATATCGCGGAAAAAGACCATTTGTGGATGGGCACTAGTTGAGGAGTGCTCATGGCTGTCAAAATTTCCGTACTCGTGGCCTATTTTCTGGTAATTCTTTGTATCGGCTTCATTGCGAGGACAAAACTTAAATCGCCTCCGGAAACCTATTTTCTGGCGGATCGTCAATTCGGCACGCTGATTCTACTGGGCACCATGGTGGCAACCAATTTCTCGGCATTTACCGTGTTTGGAACATCCGGCGCCGGATACCGGGATGGGTATGCCTTTTTCCCGATCATGGGATTCGGCACGGGCTTCATGGCACTGACGTTCTGGATCCTGGGAAAAAAAATCTGGCAGGTGGGCAAAGACCGTGGTGTTGTCACCCCACCGGAACTCGTCAGGTCCCTGTACCATAGCCCCACTCTCTCGCTGATTTTTGCCGCGGTCATGATTATCTTCACCATACCTTATCTCGCACTGCAGCCCATGGCTGCCGGCTATGCGCTTGAGGCTCTCATCGGCTTGCCCTACATTTATGGATGCCTTCTGGTAACAGTCATTATCGTTCTCTACACGATCAGGGGCGGCCTCCGGGCGGTTGCCTGGACCGATATGTTTCAGGGGTTAATGATGTTTCTCCTGCTTCTGGCTTCATTGATCATCGTTGCAAACCACCACGGTGGGTTTGTGGAAGCACATCAGAAACTTTTCTCTTCACACCCGGAACTGTTCTCACGGCCGGGCGGCACCGGGAAATACACTTACGGCATATGGTTCAGCTATATCATGCTGTGGTTTTTCTGCGATCCCATGTTCCCGCAGCTTTTTCAGCGCTTTTTCACCGCAAAAAATCCGAATGTCATCGCCAGAACCATGCTCTTCTACCCGCTCATCTGCACCCTGGTGTTCTTCTTACCCATCTCGGTGGGCGTCATGGGTCACCTGTCGTTTCCAGACCTCGTAGGTAAAGAGGCGGATCGCATCCTGCCCATGACCCTTACCCTGATATCGGGTGATTTTATGGCTGCCCTCGTGTTAGCCGCCGGCCTGGCCGCCCTGATGTCCACCATGGACTCTCAACTGCTGACCATGAGTTCCATCTTCAGCCGGGACATTCTTCCTTTGATCAATAAAGCCAAAAGTCAGACAAGCATCAGCGGGCGTGTGTTTGTGATATTTCTCAGCATTGCCGGTTTGTTACTCGCCATGAAACCACCGGCGACGATTCTGCAGATCGCCACC
>JAOZSO010000231.1:0-5811 GCA_029939655.1 Desulfobacterales bacterium | reverse complement strand
CCTTCATGGTGATGACACGACAGCGTGACAAAAGCGGCCCAATCACTTCAAAGGAGGGGTTTTCGGTTGTCGCCCCGATCAATGTAATCAACCCATCTTCAACGTGGTGCAGAAATGCATCCTGCTGTGCCTTGTTGAAACGATGGATTTCATCGACGAACAGTATGGTTTCCTGTCGATACAAAGACCGCTGGTCCTTGGCGATCTTGATGACGGATCGAATTTCCTTTACACCCGACAACACGGCTGAAAAATGAAGGAAATGCGATTGGGTCTCCCTGGCAATGATACGGGCAAGGGTTGTTTTCCCACACCCGGGAGGGCCCCAGAGGATCATGGAAAAAATACGGTCGGATTCAATAGCGGTCTGGATCAGTTTGCCTTTGCCCAGGAGATGCTTCTGTCCCACGAACGTCTTCAGGCTGTTCGGGCGAACCCGTTCCGCAAGGGGTTGACTCTTTGCGCTGGATTGCCGTGCGTTATATTCGAAAAGATCCATCGGTAAACCGTGTTAGCTTGTTCATTGGGTTCATTGTGTTTGTTGTGTTCCCCAATGGAAACCGTAAACAATCGGCATCTCCCTTAATCGTCAACTCAATAAACCCTAAAAACTCAATAAACTCAATAAACACTATGTATTTCCCTTCGTCAACCGCCCGGTTCGCTGGCGGAAAATGAGACGGATGGGCGTCCGGTCGAGACCGGTTCCCAGGCGGAGTTGATTCATCAAATACCGTTTGTACGAAAAATGAACCGCTTGGGGATAATTGACAAAACACACGACTGTGGGCGGCTTTGTTGTAATCTGGGTAGCATAATAAAATTTAAGCCGCTTTCCCCTGAACAGGGAAGGCTCATTCTTCTGGGTGGCTTTTTCGACGATTCTGTTTAATTGTCCAGTACCGATCCGGGTATCGAACTGGCTGTGAACCGAATCTACCATATCGAAAATTTTACGAATGCGGATACCGGTGAGGGCGGATATGGTCAACACCGGGGCAAAATTCAGAAATTTTGCCGCATCCTTTACCTGCTCCTGAAACTTTTTGGCTGTATTGCTGTCCTTCTCCACTATATCCCACTTGTTCAGTAAAAAAATGCATCCGCAGCCTCTGTCATAGGCATAACCGGCAATATTGATATCCTGTTCCGTAATACCATCGGCCGCATCCAGAACCATCAAGGCAACATCACATCTGTCAAGACTCCTCAAGGCCTTGATGACTGAAAATTTCTCCAGCTTTTGATGAACCTTGCCCTTGCGTCGTATACCGGCGGTATCGATGAAGCGATACAAGCGCCCATCCTTTCGACAATCTGAATCAACCGCGTCGCGAGTCGTGCCCGGTATGTCGCTCACCAGGTGCCGGTCTTTCCCGAGGATAGCATTGATCAGCGATGATTTGCCGACATTAGGCCGGCCTACGACGGCTATTTTCACACAATCCTCTTTTATATCCCCGGCGTTCGAGGTCGAAATCCGGGAGAGCCGCTCCACCAGGCTATCCAGAAAATCATGCATGCCGTACCCGTGTTCAGCCGATACGGGATAGGGATCCTCTATCCCCAGGCTGTAAAAATCGTAGATGCCCTTTTCCTTCTCGATCCCATCGATTTTATTGACCACCACCATGACCGGTTTGGTGGTTGCACGCAGCATTTGAACGATATCTTGATCAAAGGGTGAAATCCCTCCCTTGCCGTCCAGCATGAAGATGACAACATCGGCATCTTCCATGGCCTGTTGGACCTGTAATCGGATTTGGGGTGCAAAATTGTCGGTCGCCTCGGTAAATCCACCGGTATCGATCAACGTAAATTCAACGTCGTTCCAGCGTGCATCACCGTAAATGCGATCTCTGGTCACACCTGGAAAATTTTCCACAAGGGCATCTCTCGACTTTGTGACGCGGTTAAAAAAAGTCGACTTCCCCACATTGGGTCGACCGATAATGGCAACAATAGGTTTCATGGGAGCTCTTTCTTTATATTTAAAACAATATTAAAAACAAAAAAAGGGTTCGAGGGTACAAGGGTAGCTAAGGGCTATAAGCTGTTAGTTGCTAATACAGTCTATAACCGACGGCCTTATAGCATCCTAGCCTCCAAACATCCTGGCCCCCTTCGCTGATGCCTTATCCCCTTGAACCCTTGGATCCTCGACCCCTCGGACCATTTAGTATTCTTTCACCCGGTCAAAATATGTCATTCTCTATGAACACGACAAGTGATAAAAAAATACCCTATCAGATTCTATACATCATCGTCAATTTCGATAAAAGAGAATTTTCACGTGACAGGCATCACGTGTTTAGTTTATATGATAAAATACGTACAACACCTCAAATTTTATCTATTCGAGTTATCAAAAAGGAATACCATGTCCCTGACACTATTGGAAGGAAACGAGGCTGTTGCCTGGGGAGCATACCATGCTGGTTGCCGTTTTTTTGCAGGATACCCCATTACACCGGCCACAACCATATTGAACACCCTGATAAAGATCCTGCCTCCCAATGGCGGCATCTGTATTCAGGGAGAAGACGAGATCGCCTCCATCGGATTCTGCCTCGGTGCCTCCATGGCCGGCATGAAGGTTTTGACAGCCACATCAGGCCCCGGCATCAGTCTATACAGCGAAAACATCTCTTTTGCCATCGGATCTGAAATTCCCATTGTTATCATCGATGTTCAGCGACTTGGTCCCTCAACAGGATCGGCAACAAAGGGCGCTGACGGTGATATCCAATTTCTGCGGTGGGGCAACAGCGGTGGACTGCCCGTCATTGTTCTGGCACCCACGGATGTGGCAGACTGCTATCTCCTGACAGCTCACGCTTTCAACCTGGCGGAAACATTCCGCTGCCCTGTATTCATTGCATCCAATAAGGAAATCGGTATGACCCGGGAGAGCATCGACCTGGACACATTAGCCCTGCCTCCCATCATCCAACGAACCACCGCCCCTGACAAGGTCCCGTATCTTCCATTTGCTGCCGCCGGCCCTACCAGCGCTCCTGATTTTATGCCCCTTGGTGGCGAAACCATTGCCCGTCAGACATCTTCCACACATGGCCCGGATGGTTACATTACGGTGGATCCGGAGGTTATCGCTAAAAGCCAGAATCGGCTCCGTGATAAACTTGAAGCCTCTCTGGACGCTTTTACGTTTTACGATGAGCACATGGAGCAGGGTGCCGAGATCCTGATAATCACCTATGGCATCAGTGCACGCTCGGCCAAGGCCGCCGCAAAAATACTCTCCGGCTCCGGGACACCGGTCTCCATACTGACGCTCAAAACCCTGTGGCCCATTCCCGAGGAGTTGATCAAAAAAAAGGCCTCTGAATACAGACAGGTTGTCGTGATTGAAATGAACCTTGGTCAGTATATCCATGAAATCAGGCGAATATTACCCGATCATTCCGTCGGGTTCCTGGGTCAGATGGATGGTAATCTCATAACACCATCACAAATCGAGGAGTTCATCACACATGCATAGTTTCATCAATAGTTCCAGACCGCCGGCATATTGTCCCGGCTGCTCTCACGAAGTTGTGACACGTGCCCTGGACAAGGCCTTTTTACAAATGGGTATCCACGAAAACCAGGTCGTCATTGTCAGCGACATCGGTTGCTCAGGCCTCTTTGACACGTTTTTCAAGACCCATGCGTTTCACGGCCTCCATGGCCGTGCATTGACATATGCCACGGGTATCAAACTGGCTCGGCCCGATCTTCATGTGGTGGTCACCATGGGGGATGGTGGCCTGGGTATCGGCGGTGCCCATCTCCTCAGCACCTGCCGGCGCAACATCGACATCACCTTGCTGATCCTCAACAATTTCAATTACGGAATGACAGGCGGCCAGTTCTCGGCCACCACACCCCAGGACGCGCTGGTGGGATCCGGCTTTCTCAACCAGATAGAGAAACCCATGGATGCCTGCCGGGTAATGCGCGCAGCCGGAGCGAGTTATGTTACCCGAATTTCTGCCTATCAGGGTGACCTTTCAACAGAAATGGAACAGGCCATCCGGTTCAATGGATTCTCTACCATGGACATCTGGGGCATCTGCCCGGGTCGCTATACCCGCCAAAATAAAACCACCTTCAAGACTATCCAGACATCCATCGACAGCCTGCCTTCCTATCATGGGCCTGTCCCGGAAAATCTTCGAGAGGAGTACGGTAAGCATTACAGGGAAAAAGCCTCTACGCAGAAACCATTGCCGACACCCATAAACGTGGCAAAGAAGTTTCCTGCTCTCTTTCACGACAGGAAAGAGATTTTGATCCTGGGCAGCGCCGGACAACGGATCGTTACCGCCGGTGAGATATTGTGTTATGCCGGACTCACAGCCGGACTCCATGCAACCCAGAAAAATGATTATCCCATTACGGTTCTAAGGGGGCACTCGGCCTGTGACGTAATTTTATCCCCCAATAAAATAGATTACGCAGGCATCACAGTACCGGATGTGATCCTGGCTCTAGGGCAGGAAGGAATCGACCGGAAAAAAACGATTTTCAGTTCCTGCACCGATGACACCTTTGTATTGGTGGATTCAAAGGCAGAGATTCCGGATTGCCGCGGCACCATACTGTCCATTGACTTCAAGGGAAAAAAGATCAAGCGTCAGGACATGGCCATGGTAGCATTGAGCCTCCTCGCACAACAAGAACGGTTGATCCACCAGGACTTGTTAGAGGCAGCTCTCCGAATCCGGTTCAAGGGAGCCACACTGGAGAAGGTATTGGAATTGGTTAGAAAATCTCGGGAGCTGAGGAGTTAGGGTTGGAGGGATAAAGAATAGGGTCTGAGGGGAATAGCGTTCATTGAGTCTGTTGGGTTTCTTGGGTTCGTTGGGTTGGTGAAACAGGGAAGTGTTGAAAACTGTATACCGTTTACCGATGACAACTCAATAAACACAACAAACTCAAGAAACTCAATAGCAACATCAGGCAAGAGGAATCCACTATGGAGAACATCGTTGAGCGACGCATCATGTGGGGTGATCTCGATGCTCTCGGCATTGTATTCTACCCGCGCTACTATGAATGGTTCGATGGCTGTGCGCATCAATTCTTCGAAGTCATCGGCATTTCCCACGATCATTTGTGGAAGGCGCATGGTATTGTTTTTGGCCTGGCGGAAACCCGGTGCCGATACAAGAGGGCGGGTCGCTACCATCAGCGGATCAAGATTGGCACGCAACTCGAAGACCTTCGTACCAAAACGTTGATGCTACGGCATACCATCACACGAGGGGATAATGGCAAGACAATGGTGATTGGTGTTGAGAAACGGGTATGCATGGATGCATCCGACATTCATAATTTGAAAATGGCTACCATACCTGAAAAGGTTTATCAGGTGCTTGAAGACGCATTGGTTGAAAGTACCCCGATTGAACCCTAAAGCGGTGTTAAGAATCTCGACGTTAAGATTGAATTGTCACGGGCTTTTTTACGACCGTCAAGATCATTTTAAACCGCTTGACAGCGGTAACCGCATGGGGAACATTGGCCGGCATCACCACCACTTGGCCGGTATCAACGATCATCTTTTTCCCGTCAATATCAACTATATTCCCGGATGCGGGTCAATTCTTTTTCGTTGCGGACGATGTGTTCATAATAATTACGCTGCCATAATTTACCAGGAAACGGTGTCCACCCGTGTTGCTTTACACCCTTTATATATTCGTGTGTGGCGATCGATTTAAATGCGCCGATGATATCCCCTAATCCCGCTGTAGGGGCAGGCCTTGTGCCTGCCCGTTTTGACGAATTACCGACGGTCTTTCG
>JAOZSO010000230.1:1399-5832 GCA_029939655.1 Desulfobacterales bacterium | reverse complement strand
TTTCATATGTGGCGACATCGCAAACAGTTTTCGGATCAAAAATTGTTATATCCGCTACCTTATTAAGCGCAAGGATTCCTCTATTGTCCAATCTCATGGTCTTGGCCGGCATTGAGGTCATTTTTTTTATTGCTGTTTCCAGGGATAATACCTTCTCATCCCGAACATATTTACCTAATACTCGAGGAAACGCCCCATAATAGCGGGGATGTGTAATCCCCTTATTTAATTCACCATAAGGTGCGACGGCTCGCCCATCACTGGCAATAATCGTATGAGGGTGTTTCATAATCGTTTTGATATCCTCTTCGTCCATACAAAAAACCAATGTTTTTACTGATCCTTGCTCTTTGATCAACAGATCAAAAACAAAATCAAGCGGGTCAATATTCAACTCTTTGGAAATCTCAGAAATTCTTTTCCCTTCAATAGATTTGTATTCCGGCGATTTCACCATTGCGATCTGAACGTTTTCCCATGGAGCCGTATTATACGCATGAATCCCCTTTTTAATTTCCTTATTAATCTCCATACGGATCTTTTTTCTGGTTGAGATATCGCTTAAATACGCAATCAGCTTTTGATGACCATCCTGTATTACCCAGCGCGGAAGGTAGTCCACCAAACCGGTTCCCCAGGCAATATAGGGATATTGATCCCAGGATAGACGCACCCCCCGTGAAATAGCTTTTTCAAGAAGTGCGAAGAGTCGATCCGTTTTTCCCCAGTTAAATTTTCCACCAAGTTTCAAGTGAGAAATCTCTATGCGACATCCGGAAGCCTCGGCCGTATGAATCGCTTCTTCAATCGCGGGAAACAGGGTCTGGGACTCGTTTCTGATATGAGAGGCATACAGCTTATTGTTGCGTTCAATAACCCGGCAAAGTTGAATCAATTCATCTGGATGGCAAAGAGAATCCGGGACATATTCCAGCCCGGTCGACATGCCGGCGGCGCCCTCCTCAAGACTTCTTTCCAGCAGGTCCTCCATTCCTCTCATTTCAAGTTTGGAAGGCGGCCCGCTTTTTAATCCCATCACAGCCGAGCGCAAGGTTCCTAAGCCAACCATTGGCATAATATTAATCCCCAGCGGCAACTCATTTAGAAACGCAATGTACTCTTTAAATGTGGTCCAGGATTTCCCGATTTCATCCGTTTTCCCATAATCAGAGTTAATATTCAGGTGATCCCTCACTTCGGATAAAAAAGCAGTTGTTAAGGGAGCGGCACTCATCCCGCAGTTTCCAACAACTTCCGTTGTGATGCCTTGCCTGATTTTACTTTCCGCTTTATTATTAACCATAATGGTGGCATCGGTATGAGAATGAATATCGATAAATCCCGGGCATACGATCATATTTGAAGCGTCCAGTACGTCGGGACAATCAATCTCAATTGAGGGCTCAATGCTTTGAATTTTTCCATCTATCACCGAAATATCAGCAAAGAATGCAGGGGCTCCGGAGCCATCAATAATTTTTCCATTTTTTATTAATAAATCACACATAACCGTTCCTGTTTATGCATATAATCGTTCTTAGGGTTTTATTGTAGGACACCCATCATCTCAGCTTTTGAGCCACAGCAGCGGGTAGCTTCAATTTAAAGGAAAATGGCAGGCCACCCCACCGCCCGCGGCACTTTTTTCTAGAACAGGCGCTTGCTTCTGGCACACGGGTTGCGCATATTTACATCTTGAAACAAACACACAACCGGGTGGTAAATTGAATGGACTGGGGACTTCACCTTCCAGTGGGGGCGCCTCATTTTTTTGACCGGGCACCGTTCGAAAGATGCTCTCAACCAGCGCTTTGGTGTAGGGATGTCGTGCGTGTTCCCCGATCAAATCCGCGGAAATAATTTCGGCAACACGCCCCAAATACATGACGATTACACGATGGCAGAAATAGCTCACCAAAGACAAATCATGCGAAATGAACAGAAAGGTCAGATCCAGCCTTTCTCTTAAATCTTCCAGTAACTTAATAATCTGGGCCTGGACCGAGACATCCAGAGCGGCAGTGGGCTCATCCAATACGATAAATGGCGGTGTCAACGTCAAAACGCGGGCGATATCCGCCCGCTGTTTTTGACCACCCGAAAGTTCATGGGGATAAGCGAAGCCATGTTGGGGATCCAGGCCGACCAGTTTCAGAAGATCATCGATTTTTTTTCGGCGCTCCTCTTTATTGAAAGGCGCATTCTGAATTTGAAACGGCTCACTCAAACTCCTGAAAATCGTATAACGGGGGTCCATGGCCGAGTAGGGATCCTGAAAAACCATGGCCATTTGACTGCGATGCTTACGCAGCTCCTTTTTTGACAACTCAAAAATGTCCTTCCCATTAAATTTGACACTGCCGCTCTTGGGCTCAATCAGACGCAGGATCAAGCGAGCCAGCGTAGATTTCCCACACCCGGACTCACCGACAACCCCCAATATTTCCCCTTTCTTAATCGAAAAAGATACATTGTTGACAGCCTGTATGGTCCCGATTGTACGCAACAAAAGCCCCGCTCTAACGTCGAATGAAACAGATAGATTGTTAACTTCTATGAAATTTTCCATATTATCCATCTTTTTTTCCCTGATACAAGTGGCAGGCAACTCGGGTTCCGCCTTCGATTTGAATTAATGCCGGTACACGTGTTTCGCACGGTGAAAAAGAATGCGGGCAGCGTGGGTGATAGCGGCAACCGCTTGGATAGTTTCCGCCGGTCGGGACATTGCCGTAAATCGCGGACAAGGAGCCCTTTTTCATGCCAATATAGGGGATACAATCCAACAGCGCTTTGGTATAGGGATGACTGGGTGCATTAAACACGGGTTCAATTTTACCGAATTCAACCATATTTCCAGCGTACATAACAGCCACTTTATCACAAACCTGGGCGATGACACCCAGGTCATGCGTGATCAGAAACAGCCCAATTCCCCTATCCGCTACCATTTCACCAAATAATCGCATGATCTGAGCTTGCACCGTTACATCCAGTGCGGTTGTGGGTTCATCCGCAATTAACAATCGCGGGTTGGTACACAACCCCATGGCAATCACAATTCTTTGTTTCAAACCACCCGAAAGCTGGTGAGGATATTGCTGAAAAACACGATCGGCCTTGGGAATACGCAGTCTTTCCATTAAATCGAGCACCTGCTGTCTGGCTTTATGTTTACCGATCTTGGTATGCTGGGTTAAACCCTCGACAATTTGATCCCCCACCCGATAGACGGGATCTAAAGAAGTCATCGGATTCTGGGGAATAAATGCGATTTGGGCACCTCGTATGGACTGCATCTCCTTTTCTGAAATTGAAAGAAGTTCCCGCTCCTCAAATTTGACGCTGCCCCTTATTTTACCTCCCACCAGGGTTGATAACCCCAAAATAGCGTGTGCGGTCAAAGACTTACCGGATCCAGTTTCTCCAACGATACCCAGGACTTCCTTCTCGTTCAGCTCAAATGAAACACCTTCGATGGGTGTGACCGGCTTTTTATCAACCTGAAATTCAACTTCCAGATCTCTGACTTCTAAAAAAGTCATTAATTGGACTCCTTATTTTTAACATCCATGATTTCAATCAGGGCATCACCAAACAAATTGAACCCCAAAACGGTGAGCATCATGGCCAAACCGGGAAATATGATTACCCAGGGAGAGATAAAGAGATAAGCGGTTCCACTGCTCATCATCGCACCCCAGCTGGGTGTGGGCGGTTGGGCCCCCATACCTAAAAAACCCAGGGTCGCTTCCAACACGATAGCGTTTCCAACACCGACGGTGGCCGCTACGATGACGGGTGACATACTGTTGGGGAGCAGGTGCTTGAAAAGAATGATGAAATCACTGGCGCCCATCGATTTGGTTGCCTCGATATAGACAGCTGCCTTTAAAGAGAGGATCTGCCCGCGAACCAAACGCGCATATTGGGCCCAATAGGACAACCCGATGGCCACAACGACGCTTTCCAAACCCGCCCCGATGACAGCCACTAGCAATAGCGCAATTAAGATGGCCGGCATGGACCAGGTCAGGTCGGCGATGGTCGTCAGAACCAAATCGATGGCCCCGCCATAAAACCCGGCGATGGATCCGATCACAACGCCAATGAGTACCGATATCATCACCGACAAGACCCCCACTACAAATGAAATCCGCGCCCCCCTGATGACTCGGCTTAGCAGATCCCGCCCATACTCATCCGTTCCCAGCAGATGGCTTGCAGAGGGTGGGGCATTCATGAGTTCTATATTTTGCTCCTTGAAAGAATAGGGTTCCAACATAGGAGCGAAAATGGCAACAAGGATCAGGCCAACGATCAGAGCGGTTCCGATAACCCCCATCTTATTGCCTGAAAATCTTTTGAGGATAACGACCCATGGTGATTTATGTTTTCTTTTTATTACGTTGTTCGCGGCCATTTTATTTACC
>JAOZSO010000230.1:0-1299 GCA_029939655.1 Desulfobacterales bacterium | reverse complement strand
CCATGGTGATTTATGTTTTCTTTTTATTACGTTGTTCGCGGCCATTTTATTTACCCATTCACTGTTTATTTATAGGCATCTCTGACCCGTGGATCAGCATAAGCATACATAATATCGGCGATAAACGCCCCAATGATAACCGCCATGGTCAGAAAAATCAGCGAGGCCTGCACCACCGGGTAGTCACGACGATATAGCGCAGACAGCAGCATGTTTCCGATCCCGGGACGACTGAAGACAATCTCGATAGTTACGGCCCCTCCCAGAATCCAGCCCAGCCGCAATCCGAATATGGTGATGACCGGCATGAGGGCGTTTCTGAAAATATGTTTGATCGTAATGACCTTTTTACTCAAGCCTTTGGCGTATAAGAGCAAAATGAATTGTTTGTTGAACATCTCCAACATACTGACGCGGGTAATTCTGGCAATAAGCCCGGCCCCACCCAGACCGACGGTTACCGCCGGTAATATCAGCGATTGGAGGGTGCCGGAACCGGAAACCGGAAACCATCCCAGCATGACCGAAAAAATCAACATCAAAATCAAGCCCAGCCAGAAGGCAGGCACGGTCACTCCCAGCAATGCAAAAATCATGGAGATGTGATCAATAAACGTATTTTTGAAGGCAGCTGAAATGATGCCCAGGAAAATTCCCAGAAAAAAGGATATAACCAGAGCGGCCAATCCCAAGTTAATTGTAAAGGGCATGTTGTATAAAATCATATCCACGACGGGTTGTTTTTCTATGATGGATTGGCCCATATCGCCGGTGAGAAACTTCTTCAGCCAGACAAGGTATTGGACCGGCAGTGATTTGTCCAAACCATAGGCCTTTGTTAATTCGACTTTATCCGCGGCTGTGGACCCCGGTCCCAGCAAGGAGTCGATGGGATCCCCAGGCACCATATGAATGAGAGAGAAGACCACCACGGAAATAATAAAAAATATGGGAATTAACAATAAAGTCCGTCGGAGAATGTAAGTCCACATACCGCTTCCTCTTTCTTAATGTTGTGAGAAGGGAGTTTTGCTCAATACACTCCCTTCCCTCAGTCAAATTAACCAGGAAATTTCATGAAATGTTCGGGCTAATTAAGCGTCATATCCATGATCGGCGCGCCTATCAAAATCTTAAATCGTGGCGGGCCGGGCATTTTAACACGATTATTTATCGCATGATTATTCACAGAATTGATAATGGGTGCCCAAATATACTGGGAGAGCAGATATTCATGATAATCTTTGAAATTCTGAATCCGTTCTTCAGAATTTTTGGATCGTGTCATGGCTTTATGCA
>JAOZSO010000229.1:0-5861 GCA_029939655.1 Desulfobacterales bacterium | reverse complement strand
CCAGTTGCTGACCTGTTTGGGATTATTGAAGTGTTCAAGACAGGATTCAAAATAGTCAGCCAGTTCGCGACTAGCGGTCAAAAGGCCTGCATCGTAATCCGATAGTTTATATGCTGCAATGAAGCGATCACGCTTATCATCGGGAAGTTCCGGAAGTGCCAGCCGGACACTTTCAACCCAGGCTTCATCGATGACCAGTGGCAGAAGGTCCGGGTCTGGAAAATAGCGGTAATCATGGGCATCTTCCTTGCCTCTCATGGAAAAGGTCCTGCCCTTGTCGGCATCCCAGAGTCGTGTTTCCTGGACCACCCGGCCATTGTCCAGCAGAATTTCTTTCTGGCGCTCGATTTCGTATTGAATGGCCTTTTCCACGTGTTTGAAAGAATTCAGGTTTTTGATTTCCGCCCGTGTTCCGAATTCCGAAGCACCTTCCGGCATAATGGAGACATTGGCATCGCACCGGAAACTGCCCTCTTCCAGGTTTCCATCGCTGATCTCAAGATAACGGACAATGGATCGCAGTTGCCGCAGGTAGGCCCCGGCTTCCCGGGGTGATCGAATATCCGGCTCGCTGACGATTTCCATCAGGGGCACACCGGTCCGGTTGAAATCGACTTTGCTGATGGGTCTGTGGGGGTCGTGAATCAGCTTTCCCGCATCTTCCTCCATGTGAATCCGCGTGATGCCGATCCGTTTTTTGGTGTCACCCACCTGGATATGGACAAATCCGTGCTGGGCAATGGGAAGCTCATACTGGGAAATCTGATACCCCTTGGGCAGGTCCGGATAAAAATAGTTTTTACGGGCAAACCGGCTTTCCCGGTCGATGGAGCAATGGGTGGCTACCGCCATCCGCAAGGTAAAGTCCACGACTTTTTTATTGAGAACCGGCAGCACGCCCGGCATCCCGAGACATACAGGGCAAGTGTGCGTGTTGGGGGGTGCACCGAACGCGGTGGAGCAGCTGCAGAATATTTTGGTTTTGGTTTTCAGCTGGGCATGTATTTCCAGCCCGATGACGGGTTTGTATAGCATATCAAATCCTGTTCTATAGTTTTATTACCCTGGCGACTGATAGCCAATCCCGTCATGCCGGACTTGATCCGGCATCCAGTGTCTTTCTGGATTCCCGCCTCCGCGGGAATGACAACCGTGGGGTATTTAACCGCCGGAATAATATATCAATGCCATTAACTTAATGATGCAGCGCAGAGCTTCAGCTCTGCTTGTACACCTTTTTTTGCAGGTCTAAAGACCTGCGCTACATTACATGGACCTTCGTATTGCCTGAAGTTAATGACATTGAGTTTTATATCACGAAAGCACGAAAAAGGCTTTTGATGTGTGTCCTTCTATGTTAGATTTTCCAGATCGGCAAGGTCCTGATGCCGGCCGGTTGCTTTTTTGTTTATTTTCAAATTGTTCAGATCGATGAGATTGACTTTTAACCCTTCTATCTCTATCTCTTCCCGTGAAGCATAACAGGTATTGAATTCGATCCCTTTGGGCGAGGTCATCAAGTCGATGCGATTGGGTGGAAAACCCAACTGCACGATCTGGTCTGGTTTCAGAAAGTCCTCGATCACTAACGGTAGAGAAGAAAATCCGAAATCTTTTAAAGCGTTCAAGAGATTGGCTGCATTGGTGTTATCCATCCAAATCCATATATCCAGATCCTTGGTATAACGGGGATGGCCGTGAAGTGCCACTGCATAACCGCCGATCAGCAGATATCGGACGTTATGCTTGTTTAACGATTCGATAAACTCTCTGAAATCCTGGTTGAATATCATAGGCCCACTTTATGTAATCGTTTCGGATGGATTCCAACGCAGCCAGGCGCGCTTCAAAAGATCGCGTTTGCCAGTATGCAAAATCTGTTGGCGCCTCATCCGTTTTGAAAATCTGAATTGCGGTTTTATCCAATCTGTCTGATTTCATCCATCTCTCCATGCGTATTTATCTAATTTATCATCAACACCGACGATTGTAAAGAATAGAAGCCATCTCAAAAATGTCTTTTGTTCCAATCTCTGTGTTAAGCTCTCGTTTCAACTCCTCAAAATACTTCAGTATTCCTGCGGGTTAAAACTCAGGCTAGCCTTGACCTTGAACCAAAATCCTATTTTTGAGATGGCTTCGAGATACCCTAATGAAACATATGTAGATTACTCGGTTGAAGTTATAGCGGCGCAGCCGCGTCCGATAAAATCGTGCAACGATTTTATTTTGACAATAACGGTCCATAGACGATATAAAAAAAGTTTGCAGATCAACCCGGTCATTTCATAAAATAAAGGATCAAAATGGACTTTTTCCTGTGCGTTCTGGGCATGGTCATGATTGTTGAAGGGATTCCCTATTTTGCTTTTCCGGACAAGATGAAGGTCTGGGTTCGAAAGGTAATAGAAATACCTGACCTGCAGTTGCGACGAACCGGCCTGGTTCTGATGGTGGCTGGAATGGTACTAGTCTATCTGGGAACGCGGTCAAGGTGAATAGGAAAAGATTTTTTATCACGAAAACACGAAAGGACGAAATCAGGAAAAAGGACTATAATTTTTTTCGTGTTTTTAAGATTTCGTGTTTTCGTGATTGATTGTTTTTACAGAAATTACACAAAATTCACAATAAATGGACTAAACTTTCAGTTACAAAACACAAAACACAAAACCATGTTTTCAATAGAAGATTATCACTATCACCTGCCTGAACATTTGATCGCACAGCAACCCATGCAGGAAAGAGATCATTCGAGACTCCTGGTGATGGATCGCAGCACCGGATCCCTTTCTCATCAGGTATTTCATGAACTGGAAGATTTTCTAACACCATCCGATGTGCTGGTGGTCAACAATACCCAGGTGATTCCCGGTCGAATCGTGGGTAAAAAAGAGAGTGGTGGGCGCATAGAAGCCCTGATTCTGAACTATGCTTCAGGTATGCGGTCTTCCGCCAACGGGAATCGGTTTGACTGCATGTTGAAATCATCCAAACGGACCCGAATCGGTACCCGGTTGTATTTCCAGGAGGGGGTGACGGCGCAGGTAATGGAGAGGGATGATAACATCTACCGGCTGTCCTTTTCGTGCGAGGGCGATTTTCGGTCGGTTCTCAACAGGATCGGTCAGACACCCCTGCCGCCCTATATCAAACGGGACGGGGCGCAATCCACACGGGATGACAGCGCAGCGTACCAGACGATCTATGCTTCCCAAAAAGGCGCCATCGCCGCTCCCACGGCTGGGTTTCACTTTACAAAAGAGCTCATGCGCAGGCTCAAGGATAAAGGCATCACCCTGGCACCGATTACGCTGCATGTGGGGTATGGGACCTTTTTACCCGTCCGGGTGACGGATATCCGGGCGCATCGCATGCATTCAGAATGGTTCTCGATTCCAAAAGAGACGGCAGAAACTGTTTCCCGTGCCAAGCAAGAGGGCCGACGGGTGGTGGCCGTGGGGACGACCTCTGTTCGAACGCTGGAGTTTGCCGTGAATGAAGACGGCAGCGTGAGACCCATGACCGGGCCATGTGACCTGTTTATCTATCCAGGCTATCGGTTTCGGGTCGTTGATGCCATGATTACCAATTTCCATTTGCCAAAATCGACCCTGCTCATGCTGGTATCGGCGTTTGCAGGAAGAAGCAACATTCTTGCCGCCTATCAAACCGCCATCCAGGAAAAATATCGATTTTACAGCTACGGGGATGGGATGTTGATTCAATAGCGGTTTTAGGTTTTAAGTTTTAGGTGTTAGGTTAGGCAAATGGTTTTAGGTTTTAAGTTTTAGGTGTTAGGTTAGGCAAATGGTTTTAGGTGTTAAGTTTTAGGTGTTAAGTTAGGCGGTCCGCTTTTGCTTAAGGGCTACACGGCTATAGGTATTTCATTGGGTTAAATGGCTATTCATAAAGGTTAACATGACATATCAATCGTTTGAAGAATTGGAAGTTTGGCAAAAAGCTTACAAATTATCAGTAAGCATATATCGACTTCTTGAGGATTGCAAAGATTATGGGTTGAAAGACCAAATGACACGGGCAGGTGTTTCTATCGCGAGCAACATCGCCGAAGGCGCTGAAAGATCCTCGATTGCAGAATTCAATAGATTCTTACATATCGCGAAAGGATCCGCAGCAGAATTAAGAACACAGCTTGCCATCGCTTGTGATATCGGTGTTATCCTCGAATCTGATAAAACCAATTTAATTGCCGAAACAAAAAGTATTTCCAAGATGCTGCATGGCCTTATCAAATCATTGAAACTTAAAACATAGAACGGTAGCGCCTAACTCGCAGCTTACCTAACACTTAAACCGGTAACTTTCTTAACCCGTGGCGTACCTAAAACCTAAAACCTAAAACCAAAATATATGTTCTCTTTTAATGTTAAATCCCGCTCGCAAGAAACCAAAGCCAGAACAGGTATCATTGAAACGGCACATGGAAAAATCGAAACGCCCATATTCATGCCGGTGGGTACCCTGGGGTCGGTCAAGTCGGTAACACCGGAAGAGTTGTCTGCCTGCGGCGCTCAAATCATTCTGGGCAATACCTACCACCTGTATCTCAGACCGGGATGTGACATTATAGATCTTTTTTCAGGACTCCACCGGTTCATGCACTGGGAGGGGCCTGTTCTGACCGACAGCGGCGGGTTTCAGCTTTTTTCGCTGGCCAAGCTGGCCAAGATAACAGAAGAAGGCTACGCTTTCCAGTCGCATCTCGATGGATCACGCCACCTGCTTTCCCCGGAGAAATCCATGGAAGTTCAGCTCTGCCTTGGTTCTGATATTGTCATGTGCCTGGATCAGTGCACCCGTTATCCTGCAGACAGGAATGAAGCCCTAAAAGCCCTTGAACTCACGACCCGGTGGGCCAGGCGATGTAAGGCCTTCTGGGATGGGAACAAAACCAACGGTGCTTTGTTCGGCATCGTTCAGGGCGGCATGCACAAAGACCTGCGGGAACAATCTCTGGCAGACCTGATGGAAATCGGGTTTCCAGGCTATGCCGTGGGCGGCCTGAGTGTCGGGGAACCCAAGGATCTTATGCGCGAGATGTCCGCCTGGACCATTCCGCGTCTCCCGGACCACCTGCCGAGGTATGTCATGGGGGTGGGGACACCTGAGGATATTGTGGAACTCGTGGGTATGGGAGCAGATATGTTCGACTGTGTCATACCCACCAGAAATGCCAGAAATGGGCAGCTTTTCACCCATTCGGGTGCAATTAACATTTGCAATTCGCGGTTTAAGTACGATACAAATCCCATTGACAGTGGATGCCCGTGCTATACCTGTACGCATTATTCCAGAGCATATCTCCGGCACTTATATCAGGCCAGAGAACTGCTGGCATACCGTTTGAACACGATCCATAATCTTCATTATTACCTGGACCTGGTGAAGCAGATCCGTGCGGCTATACAGGCGGACGGATATGAAGCGTTTAAAAGGGACTTTTATGATAAACGGCAGTCTGGATAAACGCATAAAATTCTTTTAGTATTGAACCGCAACAGCGAGCGCATTCCCCGTAGCTTGCTGCGGGGTTAGCGAGCGAATCTAAATTAGACAGAATTCCTTACGGTCGAAGATTCCTCGCAGCTTGCTGCGGGGTTCTTCAATATGTAGTCTCTCTGTTTTTTAATGGAAAAAAATAAAACAATCACGAAAACACGAAAGATAGAAAACACGAAAATTTTCAAGGTCTTTTTCATGATTTCGTACTTTCGTGTTTTCGTGATAAAAGATCTTGTTCTTTAATTTTGAACAAGACACTAGTGAGGGGACTATCATGAAGGAAAAAGTCGAAAAAGTACTGAACGAGATCAGACCCATGCTGATTAGAGATGGGG
>JAOZSO010000228.1:0-5862 GCA_029939655.1 Desulfobacterales bacterium | reverse complement strand
TATTGTTTCACACACATTTCAGAGAGCTGGCACTCAACTCCTTGAAGACCATTATGGAATTGAAAAAGGTAGGACTGGAGTCGATCATCCTGACCCATATCATTCCACGGGATGAGGTCTCCTTCGTTCCGTATGGCGGCTATCTGAAAGAAACAGAGATCCAAATGAAAACAGAAGCACGGATACGGTTTGAGAACTGGCAAAAAATCATCGCCGAACACGGCATAAAGAGCCGGATCAGGATCGAAGTCGGCGCACCGAATGCGGAAATTCTGTCCATTGCCGAAGAAGAGGGTGTCGACCTGATCGTCATCGGCAGAAAAAAAAGAACCCTGATGGAAAAAGTATACGTAGGTTCGCACATCATGGACATTCTGCGACGGAGTACGGTTCCGGTTCTCATGAGCAAATATATGGTTCAGTTTGAATGGGAAAATGAGCAGCTCACACGAACCAACGACCATATTTTTGATCGACCGATGCTCGCCACGGACTGGTCGCAACCATCGGAAAATGCAATGCAAGGTATGTCAGCGCTTAAGGAACTCGCAGAAACCATCCTCGTGGTGCATGTTATCGATGCTAAATTATCCAAAGGAATGGACAGCGACAGGCTCAGCTCTATTGAAAAGGAAAGCAAATCGCGGCTCCGAAACTACTGTCGAACAATCGAACAATTCGGCATGAGCGCCGAGCACCACCTTTCAGCCGGAAAAACCGTGCAGGAGCTTGTCAGACTTTCAAGAGACCATAAGGCCTCCATGATTGTGATGGGGAAAACAGGAAAAGACTGGTTTCAGGAATACTGGCTGGGAGGCGTTTCTCATCAGATAGCAGAACTGTCTGAACTACCGGTTCTGCTGATTCCATAAAAAGGGTGCATAGCAATCCATGATACACCAATTAGAAAAAGCCCATATTGCCATCGTCGGCGGCGGTCGATTCTGTCTGGCACTTCTCAAATCCCTTTTCGGTGAGGGTCTTGGCGCAAAACAACCCAACGTCATCGGGGTGGCAGATCTGAACCCGGAAGCCATCGGGCTGGCCTATGCCGGCGACATGGGGATTTTCACCACAACAGATTACAAAGAGCTTTTCAAGCTTGAAAACCTCGATTTGATTATAGAGCTGACCAAGGATATCGGCCTGGGGGAAGATATCATATTGAACAAACCCCCAGGGGTTCAGTTTGTTGACTCTTTCGAAGCACGCTCCATACTGCAGCAACTGTCCATAAATGCCAAAAAAACAGAGGTGTTAAAAAAGCTCCGGGAAGCCCGAAACAACGACACAGAGGTTGAAGATCTCTTTGAGCAATTTTACGAATCGACCATTCAGTTGACCAAAGAGCAAGACGTCTTCACACAGACAAGCCGAAAAGAAATGGTGGCCGGTGAAAAAGCCTTGTTTCAGGCCATTCAGGGCAGCACCATCGCCACCTTCCTGATCAATAAAAACCATGTCGTTACCCATTGGAACAAAGCTTGTGAAAAACTGACAGGCTATTCCGCCGACCAGATCCTTGGCACCAACCATCAGTGGAAACCCTTTAGATCAAAAGAGCGACCCATCATGGCCGACCTGATCTTAGACGGTGTGAAGGAGGAAGAGGTCTGGCGCTACTATGGGGCGAAATGGAAGAAATCGGACCTCATTGAGGGGGCTTATGAAGCCGAAGAGTATTTCGAACATCTTGGTGATGACGGCAAATGGCTTTTTTTTACGGCAGCACCCATAAAGAATGCGCAAGGCATCACCATTGGCGCCATCGAAACACTTCAGGACAAAACAGAAGAGAAAAAAACTCAGGAAGAGCGGAAACAAAACAACATCACCTTGACGGAAAAAACCCGGGCCATAATCGCAAGCCAGCAGATCATGTCGCAAATCATCCAGGGCAGCACCATACCCACATTCGTCATCGACATAAACCATGTCATCACGCACTGGAACAAGGCCCTTGAAAATCTCACTGGCCTACCCTCCAAGGAGATGGTAGATACCAAGGACCAATGGAAATCCTTTTACGATCAAGAGCGCCCCTCCATGGCGGACGTTATTTTAGACCAGGTCAGTGAACGGGAGATCCGGCGCCTTTATGGAACAAAATGGAAGAAATCCGCGCTTCTTGAAGAGGCTTACGAAGCCGAGGTTTTTTTTCCCAAGCTGGGAAAAGGGGGCAAATGGTGCTTTTTCACAGCCGCCCCACTCCGATCACCCGAGGGTAAAATCATCGGCGCCATTGAAACGATATGGGACAGAACCGAGGAAAAAAGAGCCGAAACAGAGCGTGAAAGGCAGAACACAGAACTCGAACTGAGGGCCAAGAAACTGAAGGCTAGCGAAAAAACCATGGCCCAGATCATTCAGGGCAGCACCATACCCACCTTTGTGATCAACAAAGATCGTATCGTAACACACTGGAACAAAGCCTGTGAAAAGTTAACCGGTTACTCTGCGGACGAGATTATCGGTACCGATCACCACTGGAAACCTTCCTGGGATGAAAAAAGACCCACCATGGCGGATCTTATTTTAGACAAGGCAGGTGAAGAAGAGTTCTGGCGCCATTTTGGTACCCAGTGGAAAAAATCGGAGTTGATCGACGGCGCATATGAGGCCGAAGAATATTTTGGTAGTGGGGAAGAAGAGAAAAAATGGATTTTTTTCACGGCTGCTCCCATTACAGATTCAGATGGTACCATGGTCGGCGCCATCGAGACCATCTTGGATCGCACCGATGAAAAAAAGGCTGAAGAAGAACGGGAAAGACGTAACAAAGAGCTGGCAACACTCTGCTCCATCTATGCGACATTGAGTGCACCGCTGGATCTGGATGGAAGGATCAACAACGCACTGCAGAAAGTTACCGACATTTTTTCGTTTGATTCCATCTGCGTTTTTATCCTTGCAGACGATGGCAGGTTCTACCTCAAATACAGCCATGGCCAGGATCGTGATCTTTGTGAGAAATATGATTCCACGGACAACAAGAGCATGGTATTCAAGGTTGCCCAAAGCAATCAATTTGAAGTTTTCGAAGATATCAACAGTGTCAAAAACAACGAAATCGTCGTACTAAAACAAGACGGCTTCCAATCTCTGGCCTATATCCCGCTTGTGGACAAGGAAAAAAAGGCTTTTGGTGTTATCCGGGCAGGCAGTAGAGAAATCAAAGAGTTCACCACTGAAGACCGGCAGATATTGGAGCTTATCGGCAACCGGATGGGTGTTACCATTGAAAATTCCCTTCTGCAGGAAGAACTCCGCCGAAAAGCCTATTTCCAGTCCAGGCTCATCAGCTACTCGAACAATGCCATCGTGGCAACCGACGCAAACTGGAATATCGTTCTTTTCAATCCGGAAGCCGAACGTCTCTTCGGCTACACCCGGCCAAGCCTCCCGGATAAACTGAATGCAAAAGACCTGTTCCCCCAAGAGGTCATTCAATCCATCGAGGATAAAATCAATATCACTGAACTACGCCACCTCACCTTGTGGAAAGAGGCAGCGATCCGATCAAAAAACGGCCGGCAGATACCCGTCAACTATTCAGGAACACCGTTGTTTGAAAACGATCAGATGATGGGCTGTGTGGCCTTTTTTCAGGATCAGACGGAGATTAAAAAACTCGAGCGTGAGCTGATCAACTCCGAACGCCTTGGGGCCATAGGCCAGACGGTAGCAGGTATGGCCCATGGCATCAAAAATATTCTCGCCGGCTTCAAAGGGGGGCGCTACCTGGTGGATCTCGGCATTGACAAAAACAACACGGATAAGCTAATTAGTGGCTGGCAGATGATCAAGCGCAACATCGATCAAACATCCGATCTTGTCATGGATCTCCTGTCCTATTCCAAAGAAAGAGAACCCGAGTACCAAGACTGTTTCCCAAACAATATTGCCGATGACATCTGCGAACTCGTAATGGAGATGGCAAGCACCCATGGTGTTCGCATCGTCAAAGACTTTTCGACGTCCATCGGCGAAGTCAGCATGGATCCGAATACGGTCCATCAGTGCCTGCTCAATCTGGTGTCCAACGCCATTGATGCATGCACTTTCGACGACAATGTCGATAAAAAGCATGAAGTCCACGTTCTGACGGCGTTCGAAGGAGAAACAACCATCCGCTTTGAAATTACGGATAATGGTTCCGGTATGTCCGACAGCGTCAAAGCAAAACTTTTTTCTTCCTTTTTTAGCACAAAGGGAGCCAAAGGTACCGGGCTCGGGTTGCTCGTAACCCGAAAGCTCATCGAAGAGCACCATGGAAGTATCGACGTTGTTTCCAATTTAAACCAGGGTACGACGTTTATCATGAAGTTGCCCTTTAATCCGAAAGAAGGTTAAGTGTGATTATAAAATCAACAGACTATTTATTCAGGCATTGGGAGGCCTTACCATGAGCAAAAAAGTACTTGTCGTAGATGACGACCCTGATGTGAGATTGTTCAATGTTACCGTGGTGGAGGAAAATGGCTTTACGCCCATAGAAGCAAGAGATGGCGAGGAAGGGCTCAAACTGCTGAAAGAAGAGCGACCGGATCTTGTTATTCTGGATGTGCTCATGCCGAGACAGAGCGGTATCAGGCTCTTTAGAGATTTGAAAACCGACAAGTCGCTGAAACATATTCCCGTCATTCTTCTCTCCGGCATCGCAAAAAGGACGTTTCTGCGTTCACAGAAGGCCCTGACCGAGTTTGGCGGTGAGAGTGTGCCGGAACCCGAAATCTACCTTGAGAAACCGGTTGAACCCGAAGAGCTTTCAGCCGCAATCAATAAGTTTATCGGATAAGATTATCGGTTAGTATTTTTGGTTTTGCCATGCTGAAAGGTCTACTGCTTGAGTAGACTTTTCTAATCACAGGGGTAAAGAAGGAACCATCATTATGGATGTCCGTAAAATTTTATTCGTTACCAAGTTTGAAGAGCTTTGGTTTGATGCAGTTGAGTCTCTGATGGATTTAAGAAAAGTCTCCTTGGACCATGTCGTTTTTCTCAATGTCATCGAACGGGACAAAGTCGCCCTGAGAAGAGGGAAAGGATACCAGAAAATCGAAGAAGTCCGCCTGAGGGAAATGGCCAATATCCGCTTTATCAACTGGGCCGAAACCCTGTTTGAGAGGGGACTTGAAGTCGGGGCCTATATTGTTGTGGGAAGCCTGGTAAAACAGGTGATCACCGCCGTTGAAAAAGAAAATATCGATCTCATCGTCGTCGGCTACGAGAAAAAAGGCCGCATCGAACAGCTATATTCGTCCTCGGATATTCTGGAAATCATCCGCCGATCTCAGACACCGGTGATGGTTTACAAGTACAAACCCGACAACACCCTATCTGTAGAGAAACCATTTGAACGTCCCCTCTTTGCCACCTGTTTCTCCAAAACGAGCCAAAAAGTAATCGAATATTTAAAACCCATGGCCCCGGTCATTAAAAAAGTAACCATTATCCACGTCGCGGATCCAAAAAGTTTGAAAGAATCATCGGCCATGGGTGTCCAAAAAACCAGAAAAAAAATTCGCCGGAAACTCGATGAGCTGTGCGATATGCTTATTGCAGAAGGGATAGATGCATCGCCTGCTGTGTATGTTGGAACTCCGGCCAAGGAAATTGTAACGGCGGCTAAAGAATGCAATGCTACCATGGTCATTACCGGTACGTCCTCAAACCCGTCTCTAAAAGAAAAACTGATCGGGAGTACACCCCGATACCTGGCGGAAAAGACGATCATCCCCACATTACTGATTCCACCCGTAACATAGTCAGCTCTTGGAGGTAATATAGATGGCGGTCCTCACCATATCGAGACAATTCGGCGCCGGGGGAATAACCCTCGGAAAAATGATTGCAGACAGA
>JAOZSO010000227.1:0-5868 GCA_029939655.1 Desulfobacterales bacterium | reverse complement strand
AAGTTCTCCGGCTTTCCCGCAGGGTAAACAACATGGCAAAATAGACGCCATCCTTAGAATTCACCTGGTGAAGTATCCAGAAAATGGCGCTATCGCAACGGCATTGTATATAATAACAGCTTATTATCTATACTTTGCCATGTTGTTTATGCAACCATGGGGTTCATACAGGTTCGGAATGGGGCAACAACATGCATGTGAACACCTATCACCGTAAGCTTTATCAATATATTGTGGACGAAATCGGCCAACGAATTATCAGAGGAGAATACCGAGCGGAAGAGGTACTGCCCACGGAAGATCAATTGAGCACAGAGTTGCGCGTAAGCCGCGGTGTTCTGCGGGAAGCCATCAAAGTATTGACGCAGAAAGGACTGATTCAGACCCGTCCCCGAGTGGGCACCCAGATACTTCCGCGTGAAAACTGGAATCTGTTTGATCCGGACGTTCTGGTTTGGCGATTACAGATCGAAGACAAAACCACCTTTTTGAAAAATGTCACCGAAGTGCGCCGACTCATCGAATCCGAGGCCGCCCGCCAGGCTGCCCGCAGGGCCACGAAGTCTGAAGTGGCGGACATAAAGGGTACCCTGTCACAAATGCAGAAGATATTGAGCGACGGCAACCAGTATGTGTATGAAGACTATCTGGCCATGGATATTCTCTTTCATTCGAAAATCCTCAAGGCAAGTCACAATGACCTTTTGTCTCAAATAGGCAGTACCGTACGGAATGCGGTCCACAAGGCCAGAGAAAGTGACACAGCTGAAATCGGCATCCAGAAAGAATCCCTGCCGTTTCACATGGCCATCGTCAATGGCATTTATCACAAAGACCCTGAAGCCGCCTACAAAGCCTCTCAGGAGATGTTCGATAACATATGGCACCATCTTATCCACAAATAAAATCGTTACACGATTTTATTTGTGGTCTTTTCGCTGTCTGGAGGAAACATGAACACATTGGATGAACTTAACAACAGGCTCCGAGAGCTTGATGAAGAAATCACCGAAACAAAAAAACGACTGCCGGCTCACTCTGTGAAACCGCCGGTAATGATGGACCTACTGGCACTCGAAGATGAATATGAGGACCTTCTCAAACAGGTCGAGAAACTGAAAAAAGAGATGAATCAAATCCGTTGAAAATATTTCTAAATCAAATATTCTTAAAATTTGAAACGCTCTCTTTAATATCCATCCAGAAATAGGGATTTTTGCGTGAGATCAAGGCAGGCGACAGATTTAACCCGGAGGAATAGTGTACTATTTTGAGGACTTAAATCATGGCGCCCAACGCCGAGATCACGCAAAAAGACCATTTATGGATGGGTATTAGGTAGAATTTCTTTGCGGAACCGCTCCATACACGCTTCTATCTGAATGGCCTCAGTCTCACTGACCCGCCTGGCTTGATGACTTTCAATGATTTTTTTCAATTGCTCCCGGGCTCGCGACAGGAGGTCTTTCCTGCCGGATAGATTCCACTGTTCATGTCCGGTGCGATTCATAAGCTGCGGACGCCATTGTGTGGTACGTAAATGTGTCAATGTGTGCGGGTGGGATAAAAACTCGCCTTTCCGTGAACCTTCCTGGATAACCTGAACGGCCAGCGTCTCCTCGTTTACAGGAATTCCCTGCTGTATCCTGCGAATCTGGTCGATCACCTCGTTCATGATAACCACCATTTCGAGAGATCCGGTAAGTCCAAAATCGAGATACCCCACATCATGGTTCAGGTTAGAGCCCGTAACCAGAGACATATACGATATCAAGCCGGCCTCGAAAGTTGCCTGGCCATCCGGTATCTGCGCATCGCTGGTTCCGGCATAACCCCAGTTCGGCAGGTTGAGATGGTGGCTCATTTCAACGGCGGCCAGGTAGGCCATCAGATACTCCGGCGCATTGTAGGAACACTGGCTTGTGCTCATGTCCAGGATGGCAGTGCCGATGCCCATCAGGAACGGCGCACCTTCGGCTGCCAACTGGTGGATGACGAGTCCGAAAAGAGACTCTGCCAACCCCTGAACAACGTGCCCGGCAATGGTCATGGGCGCTGTTGAACCGGCAATAGGTGCAGGCGAGTAGATGACCGGCATACCTTTTTCTGCACAGAAAATAAGTCTGTCGACACTCGAATAGGGGTGTTTAAGCGGGCTTATGGGCTCTGCATAGTGGATCGTATAGGGTTTCCTGCGAAAATTTATATCGCCGCCGCGCAGAATTTTACTGATTTCCCACATGGCTTTCAGATCGTTTCTGTCCTTGGCTGTGTTGACGATGGGCTTGACGGAGTTCGCTGCCATGCACCGGAAGCTTTCCAGATAACCCATGTCGGGATGCATTTCATGAGGATGTGCAAACGACATGATAAAGTCGATATTCGGCAGGTCTTCACACACCCTTGCCGCACGCCTGATGTCCGCCAGGCCGGTCAAATGGCGCTCTCCTCTCTCAGCATCAAAAGCGTACATCAGATCGGAGCCGGTGCCAAAGTAGGCTCTGCGCCCACCCAGGTCCATAACGTGATCTCCCTCGCGGTTGTAGACCGGTATGTTTTCCGGCGCGGATGCGATGGCCTTCCGGACCTGTTCTCGGGATATCTTGACAGTTTGCTTTCCTTCCACGATGCAGCCGGCCTTTTCCATGAGAGCAAGAGCCTCCTCATGAAACAACTGCATGCCAACCCCTTCCAACACTTGCAGGGCTGCATTAAAAATTTTCTCTTTATCTTCCAAAGATAACACTCTCAATTCCGGTTTGAATCCACATTCCATTTCGTTCATTCACCTGTACCTTTCAATAAGCCTGGATCTGGGTTTCCGCATTCATCCCATCCCATGGCAGTGTAGTAATCGCTTATCATTGCGTCGAGTGTCTCCTGGTTCAGATTTGAACCGGGTTGATCCATAAACATGGGCGGCAGGGTATCCGCGTCCATGCCGGGCGCCTGCCGCAGATTGAAGCACCTTTCCATGCCGGCAATACGGTCTCCAACTGCAAAAAGTTCATCGGCTGTGACAGGAGAACCTATCAGCGATCCGGCAAGGGCCGCCTCGCTTTTGAGGTCGAAAGTGCCAAGCATGCTAAGAGCCGGCACCTTGCATAGTCCCAGAGAATCAAGGACAATGTTCACCAGAACGGCGCGCCGAATCAATTTTCCCTTCCCGCCGGACGCATGAATGTCCACTGCCTCGGGATTACCGAAACGCCTGGATGCCAGGTCTTTGGACCAGCGATATTCAAGGGAAGCATACACATTGTTGTAATCGCCGCCGCGGCTGGAAATGGCATATCCCAGGGCCGTGCCCATGATACTGCCCGGATGATAGGCCGACAATTCCAGTCCTTTGACATGGGCGGCATATTGATCAGCACCCATTCCGATACTTCCGGCAGCCTGTCTGACTCCTTTCGAGAGCAGCTCTCCGAAACCTTCTCCGTACGCCATCTGTGTTATCAGGGTTTCCATCACCTGTGCACTGCCCCACTGCAGATCCAGTCCGTGGGTGTCCTGCCGGGTCAAAATACCGCGATCATAGAGATCCATGGCAAATGCTATGACGCCAGCGGCCGATGTGGAATCGAGGCCGAGTTTTGAACAAAGATTATCGAGATAAACGATAGCCTCAAGATCATCCAGACCGCATTTGGCACCGAGATTCAGCATGGGCTCGAACTCTGGCCGGGTTGCTGTTTTCTTAGGATCTTTTTTCCGGGCAAAGTTGAGAACCGCCTTGCATTGAACCGGACAGTTGTAACATCCGCTCGATTTTATCTTGTATGTATCGAGACGTCTGCCATCGATACTGTCAACCTGACGAAAGCGATTCTCCTGATAGTTGCGCGTGGCCATGAGTCCCATGTCGTCAGCCCATTTGACATATCCGGCACCGCCATATTGTGCAAAGGTTTTGAAGTCCGGAGACGCTTTGATCATCTTGACATATTGCCGAACAGCATCCCTGGTTATCGATGTTTTTACCGTGGATTTCCTTTTACCGCCCTTTGCCACGACAACGGCCTTGAGGTTTTTCGACCCCATCACAGCGCCCATACCCGTCCTGCCGGCTGCGTGATCCTTACCCGATATGATACAGGCAAACCTGGCCATATTTTCCCCGGCAGGGCCTATGACCAGACATGCCAGGTGACGGTTTCTCAGGACATCCTTGATTTTTTCCTGTGTTTCAAATGTATCGAGACCCTTTAAAAAGTGCGCATCGCGGATTTCTGCACGACCTTCTTCAATGTACAGGTATACAGAATTGTTTGATCTACCTCTGACAATGATGTTCTGGATACCGCAGGATCGCAACCATGCGCCGGCCTGCCCACCGATATTCGAACTCCCGAGAAGACCTGTCAGCGGAGAGACGGCATTGATATGCAAGCGTGAAGATGCCGGGGCGGCGGTCCCGGTCAGAAGGCCACAACTGAAGAGTAAACAGTTGTCTTGTCCCAGAGGATCGATTTCGCCTGAAAAACGGTCAAACAGATAGGCCACGTTGAACCCTCTGCCGCCTATGGACGTTTTCAATATGCGGTCCGGAACAGGCGATAAAAAATATCGCTTCTCTGTCAGGTTGACATGCAGTGTCTTGCCGTAGATTCCCATATGTAAAATTATATACATTAACAAATTTGTTTTTAAAAGCCTTTATACACGACCATAAAAGCGCTATTATACGGTACGCTTGTCATATTACAGTAAGGAGCAAAAAATGAACCATTACAAAATACATCCCATGGTGGTGGGAACGAAAATTTTTGACAAGTCCATGATGACCTATCAGTATGGACAAGGGGAAACCTACACCATCCCCATTTACAGTTGGTATATCGAAGGCGGTGATAAAAAAATTCTCGTGGATACCGGTGAGATGCATCCGATTCAATCCAGGGACAGGGAGATGTCGATCAATGGAAAGATTTACACGTTCGAGGAGGGTCTTGCAAAATGGTCACTCAAGCCTGAAGATATCGATATAATCATCCATACCCACCTGCACAATGATCATTGTGAAAATGACTACAAGTGCCCCAACGCCAAAATTTTCGTCCACGAAAAAGAACTGGAAAGTATTCATGACCCGCACCCTCTGGATTACCGTTATCTGGAAGATTTTATCGAAGACGTCGAAGATAATGGCCAGGTCAAACCCATCCGCCGGAATATGGAAATCGTTCCCGGAATCAGCGTTATGCACACACCGGCCCACACACGGGGCGGCATGACGGTCTTTATCGACACACCCAAGGGGAAGGCAGCCATCACCGGCTTTTGCGTTATCGACGAGAATTTCAACCCCCCAAAGGAAATCCGCGCCATGGAGATGGATGTCATACCCCCCGGAACCCATGTCGATACTTATGAAGCATATGACATAATGATAAAGGTCAAGGAGATGGCAGACCTGATAATCCCGCTTCATGAGCCAAGATTTGCGAGTATTGAAACCATACCATTGTAGAATTCTTGAATTACATAGTTTTATAAAAATAAGTCCGATACTGATATATGCCAGAGATCATCGGTTTGGAGAGGGTATATTTTCAGACGGTAGCCATGATATATCACATGCTCAAGAGATCCTCCTCGAATGATGGTATCACAAGGTTGTGTTTAAGCGATTCAAGGTCATCCATCTGTTAAGCCTTTTAAAAGTGGTACCCCATCATGTTGTGGTTCTAAGATCCTCTCACGTCTGGATTGTGGAAGAGATTATAACATAAAACCTTATGATTTTAGTTTTGTCAGTTAAAAGGCTGTAAAAATGAAGTCTCAACTATTCTAGGAGTGGGATTATACTTTCCAAGACGCTTATCTGATCGAATTCAGAAATATTGATAGAATAAAGAAGTCAAT
>JAOZSO010000226.1:0-5893 GCA_029939655.1 Desulfobacterales bacterium | reverse complement strand
GCAAGAGCGGTTATCAGCTTTTGATGGAACAGGCCATGAAAAGAATCAAGATACCCAGCTAGAACCAAGGGATCAAGGGAAAATAGAGTCATTTGCAACGCGTCATTAATAGTCATTTACTTCGTGTCATTTATCGCAGTAACCAGGTGTAGCGCAGGGCTTTAGCCCTGACAAAACAGGCTTTGGTCAGAGCTGAAGCTCTGCACTACAGCTTAAGTTAACGGCATTGGCTAACAGCTAAAATCGCGACGCAATTTATTAGGGTTCGAGTGAAAATACTTCGTTTTAAGTCTATGATAGTAATCTAGAAAAGAATCTTATCGAAAGAGAAGGAGGGTAATTGATCCATGAAAAACATGAGAGATTTTATAGCAGCGGGTGAGGAAAAGGGTCTTTGTAAACGGATTTCAGCCGAAGTCGATTGGAATCTGGAGTTGTCACACATTGCCAAACTCAACGAAGAGCAGAAAGGGCCTGCGTTACTGTTTGAAAACGTGAAGGACTATGATACCCCGGTCATTACCAGTGTGTGTACCACTGTCGAAAGACTGGCTTTGATCATGGGCCAACCCTTGGATTCCACCCTGGTGGATCTTTATGAAGCTTGGGCAAAGCTGGGTGAGAATTTGACACCACCCAAAGAAATTGGCGCTGCCGATGCACCCTGTAAAGAAAATATTTTGACAGGTGACGATATCGATCTTTACAAGTTTCCAGTGCCGCAATGGTATCCATTGGACGGTGGACGATTTATCGGAACAGCCCATTTCATCATCAGTAAGGATCCTGAAACCGGTTGGGTCAACCTGGGAACTTACCGAAGCCAGCTTCTGGGTAAAGACAAAATGGGCACTCAGTTTATCAAGGGCAAACACGCCGATATCATGTTGAAGAAATACCAGGCCATGGGGAAACCCATGCCGGTTGCATCCATTATCGGGTGCGATCCATTGTTATTTATTTTAGGGGCTGCCCGTGTATCTGCGTTTGTATCCGAGTACGATGTGGCAGGTGCTCTTCGAGGAGAACCCGTGGAAGTGGTTAAAGGCGAGACCGTCGATCTACCCATACCCGCCCATGCAGAAATCGTCATCGAAGGCGAGGTGGATGCTGATAAATTCATGGAAGAGGGACCGTTTGGTGAGTACACGGGTTACTATTCGGGTGTCGGAACCGATCCGCGCAACTTTATCGATGTTAAATGTATAACCCACAGAAACAACCCTATTTTGTGGGGAACCACCGTCGGCCGGGCCGTGACAGACACGCACATGACCATGGCGCTGTCCTACGGGGCTACCCTTTGGCAACAACTGCTGGCCATGAAAATTCCTGGTTTAAAGGCGGTTTACTGTCCACCCGAGGGATCCGGGCGGTTTATGGCCATCATATCGATGAAGCAAATGTATCCCGGGCATGCGGATCAGGTGCTCACGGCTGCCATTTCAACGGAAATGGGTGCTTACGGTCTGAAAACAGTCATCGTCGTGGATGAAGATATCGATCCCTGGGATATTCCCAGAGTCATGTATGCACTGAGCTTCAGGTTCCAGCCGAACCGGAGCCAGGTAATCAAAAGAGGGCGGTCCACACCTCTGGATCCGTCTCTGCCCATCAACGCAAGGGAAATTACCGGAAGACTCTTGATGGATGCCACCATACCCTATGACTGGAAAGACAAACCGATTCCCATTGAGCTGGACGCGGAAATGGTAAAAAGAGTCAAGTCACGATGGTCTGAACTGGGCTTATAATTAATATCGGTATTTAAAACTTGAATTCATCCCGCTGTTCCACCGCGGGATGAATTCAAGTTTGGGGAGATAGATTATGTCAGATATCAGCATGATCGAAGGCATAAAAGTTCTGGTGGTCGATGATGAACCGGACATTCTGGAAGTTCTGGAAGAGCTGCTGGATATGTGTCAGGTCGCTACAGCCTCGACCTTTGAGCAGGCTAAAAACATGTTGGAAACCCAGGCATTTGATATAGCGATCCTTGATATCATGGGGGTAGACGGTTACGGCCTGCTGGAGATTGCCAACAAAAAAAAGATTCCCGCAGTGATGCTGACGGCACATGCGTTCTCAGCCGACAATCTCGTGAAGACCATCAAAGAAGGTGCTTATGCTTATGTTCCCAAGGAAGAGATCAGCCGAATCACCGATTTTATTGCAGATGCCTTGAGAGCCAAGCAGAAAGGGGAAAATCCCTGGCACGTATGGGAAGAAAGACTTCCTTCATCCTATTTTGAAAAAAGATGGGGATCCACCTGGAAGAATTCGGACAGAGATTTCTGGAACAGATTCAGAGAAAGCATCAAAACACGAAATGGGAAAAAATAACGCAGTTATCCCAACCATAGATACGCATGAAAAAGAAGAAGGAGGTTTGAATTGAAACCGATTCGTTATCAAGAAGATATGGTCAATGAATTTTTGGAAGACGGTTACTGGACCCATGAGCTCTTCTATGATTTCTGGGATAAAAACGCCCGGGAAAAAGGAGATCAGGAAGCCCTGGTGGACTCCAAATACCGGTTAACCTGGGCGGAGGCCAAAAAGCTGGTGGATGCCATGGCCATTTCGTGGGTTGAAATGGGAATCCCCAAACATTCCCGGGTCATCATTCAGTCACCCAACAGTGTGTATGGATTTCTCGCACGAATCGCCTGCGAAAGAGCCGGGCTTATTTCTCTTACAGTCTATCCATACCTTCGTCAGAGGGAGTTGGAGTACATGCTGGAGAAAACAGAGGCCCAGGCAGTCGTTATTCTGAACATCTACAACAAATTTAATTATCTGGGAATGTACACGGAGCTCCAAAAACAGTTTCCCCATCTAAAGCACTTTTTTCTTTTCGATGATGTAGTCCCGGACGGTGCACCCACGGGTACCCATTCGCTGCCTCAGATGACCCAGGCACGGGCGGAAAAACCGGTGGACGCATCTGTGCTGGAAGAACGCAGACTGGACCCGCTCTGGAATATCGCGCTGTTAACCACCACATCAGGCACCACCGGCATTCCCAAGCTCGTGGAGTGGCCCACCGCGCCCCGTGTCTGCACCTCCAAAGGTAGATGTGGTATCTGGAACCTGAATAGCGACGATATCACCATGGCGATCGCCCCCCATGCCGGCGGAGCGGCCGGAACCCTGACCTATTTTGCCGCCCCCATCGCCGGAGCCAAAACTGTGATGTTGGAGGAGTTCTCCGGTGAAGGTGCGCTGGCGCTCATCGAAAAGGAAAAGGCCACGGCCATCGGCGTGGTTCCCACCCATCTGATACGGATGCTGGAAGCCGACGCCTCCAAATATGACCTGAGTTCTCTCCGTTTTATCCGTTCGGCAGGTGGGTATTTATCACCCCAGGTGGCCGAAGAGGCTGAAAGCATTTTTCAGGCAAGCATCACCAGCGATCTGGGGACCCAGGATAAAGGGTCGGTGTCCGGATGCAGTGTGGAAGATTCGAAAGATCTTCGCCGAAGAACTGTCGGCCGTATGCTGCCCGGCAACAAGGTGAGGCTCCTGGACAAAGATACCGGCGAGGAGGTACCCGAAGGTGAACCCGGCGTGCTCTGGTTCCGGGGCCCCCATGCGCCTGCGGGTTATTTTAGAGATGAAGAACTCACCGCAACGGTGTTTGATGAAAGCGGCTGGACCACCACCGAGGACATCGTCAAGTTCGACCAGGGCTGTCTGTGGATCCTGGGCCGTGCCAAAGACATGATCATCCGGGGGGGTCAGAATATCTACCCTGCAGAGGTCGAGGGTCTGCTCAACGACCATCCGAAAGTCTCTTCCGTGGCGGTTGTGGGATATCCGGACCGGGAGATGGGTGAGCGATGCTGTGCCTACGTCATCCCCAAGCCAGGCCAGGATTTTTCCTTCGATGAAATGGTTTCTTTTCTCAAGGGGAAACAGATTGCCATGTTCAAACTCCCCGAACGGCTCGAAATTGTGTCTGAGTTTCCCCTGGTGGGAGATTCGGGCAAAGTCAACAAAGAGACGCTTAAGAAGGAGATCAAAACGTTAGTCGAAAAAGAGAGTTAGGCAGGGTCTGAGGTTTGAAGGGTTGGAGGGTAACTGAAGGCTATTAGAGCTGTAAACGGCATCCTAGCTTCCCAGCGTCATAGCTTTATAGCACGATGAGGGTTCGAAGATGGAGTTAGTGATATGACGAAGAGAGTTTTAATCATCTCCACCCTGGATACCAAAGGAGTGGAGACGTTTTACTTAAAGGAGAAAATCGAAGCACTAGGTTTCCCCGCTATCATCATGGATCTGTCCATGGGCGCTGACGGTGAACACCCGTCTGAAATCACCAATGCCCAAGTGGCGACTGCGGGCGGAAGCACCATCGAAGAAATCATGCAGTCCCGTGAACGATCCCGAATCACAAGGATCATGACATCCGGGGCGTCCAAATTGGCAAGACAATATCACGATGAGGGCAGAATTGATGGTGTGATTGCACTGGGCGGATCCACCGGCACCCTGATGGCGTCCGATGTGATGCGGTCCCTCCCTTTTGGGGTTCCAAAAGCAGTCATATCTTCTACAGCAGCACTTCCCGGACTTTCCACTCGGTACATCGGCACCGGGGATATTGTGCTGTTTCATTCGGTGATCGAAATCTCCGGCCTTTCCGATTTGTTAAAAAACGTGATGGATAGAGCGGCGCACGCCATTACCGGCATGGTTCATGAGACGGTCACTCCCCCGGTTACAGGAGAGAAGAAAGCCATCGCCCTGACCATGCTGGGGCCATGTGAAAAATGTGCAAGCGCCGTTAGGGAGGCATTGGAGCAGTCAGGATATCAGGTCATCGGGTTTTCGGCAGCTGGAATCGGAGACTGTGCCATGGAAGACATGATTAGCGAGGGATTTTTCCATGGGATCGTCGATCTGGCACCCGGTGGTGTCGGAGAACATCTGTTTGGATTCATGCGGGATGCCGGACCCCATCGAATGGAATCGGCCGGTAAAATCGGCATCCCACAAATTATCTCCACCTGCAGCGTAAACCACATGACACCGGCTAAATCCAAATACCGGCCCGAATACAAACAGCGCCGCAAATATGATATAGATAAATTTCGTACCTGGATACGGTTGTCTCCGGAAGAACTGCGGGAAGTTGCAAAAGCCTTTGCCGCAAAGCTGAACAAAGCCGGTGGCCCGGTAAAGATATTGATACCGAAGGATGGCTGGTCTTCGGTGGATCAGCCCGGCAATCCGACCTACGATCCACAAGAAGATCGCCTGTTCGTTGACGCCCTGCGAAAAAACCTGCTCCCACAAATCCAACTCGCTGAAATCGAAGCGAATATGGAAGACAGGGTTTTTGCTGAAGCAGTTGTTGAAACTGCATTGGAATTATTTTAAAATGCCCGACCAAACGTTTACAGTTCGTACCCATGAAGGTGAATACGATATCGCTGCCAACATCAGGCTGATTGGCCCGGATGTTTTGGTAGCCATCTGGGGCGGGGAAAAACCGCACATCGGTGCCGTGGCCATGGCACAGCCGCGGCCGAGTCTGATGGATCCTGATGTCACCAGCGCCACAGCCTCGGTCTTTACCTATGTGGGTCACAAAGAAGATGATCTGGCCAAAGCCACTGCAGAGATTCTGGCCGCAACGCTTAACACGAATGTGGTCGTTACCGCAGGCATCCATTGGGATAACTTGCCGAAAGAAGGCATCCAACAGATCATCCATAACAGTGAAACCCTGGTTGCTATAATCCTGGAAAAAATAGTATCAATGGAGTAGATGCCCGGACCCAAGGAACCCGGCCCTGATTTAACCCTGTAAGGGTTAATGTTATGCTGATTCAGCGTGTGATAAATTATAAATCCGAATATCGAAATACGAAACAAATCCAAA
>JAOZSO010000225.1:0-5910 GCA_029939655.1 Desulfobacterales bacterium | reverse complement strand
ATGGCTGCGAGTGCGAACCCTATCTTACCACCGACTACCGGGTAATGGTGGAAGCTCCCGAAGCTGTGGTGGCGGGGACCCTGCTGGCAGCCAGGGCTGTAGGCGCAAAAAAGGCCTATATTGGTATCGAAGACAACAAGATGGAAGCCGTGGCATCACTGCGGCAGGCAGCATCCGGAGCCGGTATTCACATCGCCGTGCTCAAAACAAAATATCCCCAGGGAAGTGAAAAACACCTGATCAAAGCCGCCTTGAACCGCGAAGTACCCTTGGGCGGCCTTCCCTCAGACATCGGTGTGGCCATGACCAACGTGGCCACGGCTACCAGTGTGGCCAGGGGTGTCATGCGAAGCCTTCCGTTAACTCATCGGGTAGTAAGCGTTACCGGCGGCGGTATCGTCCATCCCAAGAACCTGCTGGTTCCCATCGGCATCGCCATGGGAGAGCTGATCAAATACTGTGGCGGTCTCAAAAAGACAGCGGCCCGGATCGTCGCCGGCGGACCTATGATGGGGTTTGCCTTCACCAACCTCGAGATTCCCGTAACCAAGGGCACCAGTGGCATCACCGTTCTGAGCCACGAAGAAATCCGGCGGGTGGAGCGTTCCGTCTGCGTTCGTTGCGGTCGCTGCGTGGATGTCTGTCCCATGAATCTGGTGCCCACAAAAATCGCCATGGCTTCCCGTCTCAGTGAACTGAACCTGGCTCGTAAATACAACATCATGGCCTGTTTTGAATGCGGGTCCTGCTCCTATATCTGTCCGGCGGGTCTGCCTCTGGTGCAGCTCATCCGCACCGGCAAGACTTTGATTGCAGCTGAAGCTAAAAAATGAAACTAAATTTCAAAAACGACATCAACCCGTCCAGCCCAGCTATACATGTGGCCCCATCTCCCCATGTGTTTAACATGGGTATGACCACCCGGGACATGATGCGCGATGTGATCATCGCCTTGAGTCCGACACTGATTGCAGCCATCTGGTTTTTCAAATGGTTCGCGGTCTTACAGTTGCTGATCTGCGTGACTACCTGCCTGGCGGCTGAATTGATCTTTACCCGAATGAGATCGAAGCCAATCAGCGTGGCCGATTTATCGGCCGGTGTCACCGGACTGATCCTGGGATTGTCCTTACCTGCCACGGCCCCCTGGTATGTGGGGTGCATTGGTTCTGTCGTGGCAATAGGCATCGGCAAGATGGTTTTCGGCGGCCTGGGCATGAACATCTTCAACCCGGCTATGGTTGGGCGCGCCTTTGTCATGATTTCCTTTGCCGGCAGCCTTGCAGCCTCCGGTTATGTGGATATGACCGGTGGCGTGGATATACTCTCCCAGGCGACGCCTCTGACAGCACAGAAACAGTCCGGTATTGCCAGCCAACTGGCGCCATTGTTTTGGGGGTATACCAATGGTTCCCTGGGGGAAACCAGCGTACCTGCTTGCCTGCTGGGGGGACTTTACCTGTGCATACGACGCGTGGCCTCCTGGGAAATTCCGGCCGGTGTGATAGTTGCATCGCTGGTGCTTGGCGGTATTGCCAATATTACGGACCTGTCCACTCACTGGACCGTGTTGCACCATATCATGGGGGGTGCGCTTCTTTTCGGGGCCTTCTTTATCGCTACCGATCCGGTCACCAGTCCGTTGACAGCCAAGGGCAAGTGGATTTTCGGTATTGGTGTGGGCACGCTGGTGATGATACTGCGTCTGTTCAGCGGATACCCGGAAGGCGTCATGTTTGCGATCCTTTTGATGAATGCGCTGACGCCGCTGATCAATCGCTGGACCATCCCCAGGCCTTTTGGAGGTATTTAATTGGGAAAAACCGTTAAAAACAGCTCAATCCTCAGCAGGGGTTGGTTTCAAAATAGTTTTTTGGCTCAGGCCTGGCTCGTAATTGTGCTTGCTGTCAGCTTCGGGACGGCCCTGGCCTTTGTTCAAATCAGCCTCAGTGAGGTTATTGCCGCCAATAAGCTGGATGAAACATTGACACAGGTTCCGGCGTTGGTGTGGGGGGAAAATGCAGCTCAATACGCTGCCGACATCAATATACCGCTTGAGATCATCCCCGGCACCGTTTCCGTTAAAAAGGGGCAAAAGACGACCTATTATCCCCTGTACCGGGTGTCCCGCGGTAAAGTAATATCCGGCTGGGTGGTAAAAGCCCGGGGGCAGGGATATGCCGACAATATCGAGGTTCTCATTGGTGTCGATCCCGATGTTGAAACCATCACCGGTCTGTTCATTTTAGAGCAGAAAGAAACTCCCGGCCTGGGTAACAAGATAACATTTCCTGCCTGGCGGGAACAGTTCGCGGGGAGAAAAACAGCGAAACCCTTTGTGGTGGTAAAAGAAAAAAGTACGGCATCCAATACGATCGATACTGTTACCGGTGCAACCATCTCTTCCCGAAGCGTTGCCGATATTGTAAACCAGACCGTGATAGACATCAAAGGACGGCTTACCTCCCAGACCGTCCATACAGGGGAGGGTCAATGAGCAAGCTTCCGACACCGAGTGAGCGTTTCATTCAAGGTATCCTGCCTGAAAACCCGGTCTACAGGCAACTTCTGGGGCTGTGTCCGACCCTGGCGGTAACCAATGGACTGAAGCCCGCGCTGACCATGGCCGTGGCTGTCGGCTTGGTGCTGCTGTGCGCCAATGTTATCGTAAGCCTGATCCGGGATCTTTTAAAACCCCATTTGCGAATCGTGATCTTTACCCTGACTATTGCCACCTTCGTGACCATCGTGGATCAAGTCCTGAGTGCCTACATGTACCAGATGAGCAAGACTCTCGGGCCTTATATTCCACTGATCATTGTCAACTGCATCATCATCTGCCGTTGCGAAGTCTGTGCTTCCAGGCAGGGACCTTTGGCAGCGGCAGGAGATGCCGTGGGCCAGTCCCTGGGATTCGGCCTTGCGCTGGCCAGCATTGCTGCGGTTCGGGAGATACTGGGTACCGGCATGCTGCTGGGTATACCCATGCTTCCGGCTGCCTGGCCCCCGTGGGTGATCATGGTGCTGCCACCCGGTGCCTTTCTGACCTTCGGACTTCTCCTGGCCGGGGTCAACTGGATTCGCGCTTGGCGTACGAACAGACCGCAAAGGGGGAATTAAGCCATGGAATATCTATTCGACATATTTTTGATTGCCATCGGTGCAGCCCTGATCAACAATTTCGTGTTCTACTATTTTGTCGGTATCTGTCCATTTATCGGGGTGTCGCGCCAGGTGGATATGGCTGTGGGCATGGGAAGTGCCGTCACGTTTGTAATGATCATCGCAGTATTCATCTCCTGGACCGTTACCAGCCTGGTCCTGGTACAAGGAGCGCCTGTTTCAAGCTGGGTGGCCGGATTTTTCATGTCGAGCGAACAGGCAGCCAAGATCGACCTGACCATCCTGGCTTACATCGTCTATATTTTTTCAATTTCGTCGTCAGTCCAGTTTGTGGAAATGTACATGCGCAAGTTTTATCCGCCACTATACAAATCTTTCGGGGTCTTTTTGCCGTTGATCACGACCAACTGTGCCATTCTGTTTGCCTGTTTGACGGTTATGAGCAAGGTTGTCGGTGTCGAGAATCCGGCCGAAGCCTGGGATTTAGGGCGTGCTCTGGTCCTGGGTATCTTTGGCGGACTTGGGTTCACCATCGCCATTGTCATCATGGCAGGCATCCGTGAAGAACTCGACCTTTGTGATATTCCTGTGCCTTTCAGGGGGGCAGCCATCACCCTGATTGTCGGTGGCATTATAGCCATGGCCTTTATGGGATTTACCGGGGTGGACAGCGGCATCCGGACCGCCTTGATGTAGGTGGATAAGAAGGGTTCGAGGGTAGGCCTCTGTCAGAGAGTGCCGGGTTGAGGTCGTCTAAAAGCGAATGGCCGATAGCAACACAACAAACCCAACGAACCCAAGAAACTCAACAAACTCAATATACACAACGGTACCAGTTTTTATACATCGAATTAATACAAACAAACTCCTGACATTGATATGTCAGTTATCATAGGGAGGACCCATGACCTGGGTTACAATCAGCCTGTCTGCCGCAACCATGCTTTCCATGGCACTGGTGTTGACGTTCATTCTTGGGTGGGCCAGCAGAAAATTCCACGTGGACGTGGACCGACGCGTCCTGGCCATATTGGAAACCCTTCCCGGCGCCAACTGCGGTGGGTGCGGCTACGTGGGTTGTGGTGAATATGCCGAGGCCGTGGCGCTGGAACACGAAGCTGTCAACAAATGTACGGTGGGCGGGGCCGACTGTATGTCGGCAGTAGCCGACATAATGGGCGTTGAAGTGGGAGAAACACTTCCTTACCGGCCCGTGGTGCACTGCGGCGCCCATTACGACGACCGTCTGGGAAGAAATGAATACCGTGGCGAGATGGGCTGCTCGGCTGCCAACCTGGTGACAGATGTTCAGGGGTGTACATACGGCTGCCTGGGTTTTGGTGACTGCACCCGGGTTTGCGAATTCGATGCCATCCATGTAATCGAAGGTCTGGCAACGGTGGATTACGAAAAATGCGTTGGGTGCGGTGCCTGCGCGAAAGCATGCCCGCGAAACATCATCAGCATCACCCCTTTCAAGGCCGAACGGATGCTGGCAGTAACCTGCACCAACAAGGACAAGGGTAAAGACGTCATCAGCGTCTGCAATGTCGGATGCATCGGATGCGGTGCCTGTGCCAGAACTTCCAGTCTTTTTACCATTGAAAACAATCTTTCCACCATCAACTACGATGACTATACACCGGAATGTTCCATGGAAGTTCTAGAAGCATGTGAAAAATGCAAGCGGCAACGTCTTGTATTTGTGGGCAAACCTTCTCCAAGAGAGTTGGAAAAAGCCGAAACTTTAGAGGCGCCGGAGATAGTGGTTCCCGATTTTAAAACCACAGTGGACGATACCGAATGGCGGGGTTAGGTCATTTTTTTTACCATGATCTGGTATTGTGAAAAGGAGGAAGCAACTTGGCAGTCATTCGAAGAAAAATATTGATCGCCGTTGACGGATCGGATCAAGCCCTGGAAGCTGTCCGCTATATCAGCATGATTGTTCCTCCCGACCTGACGGAGGTGGTGCTTCTCAGCGTCGGTACCGGTTTTCCGGAAGTCTATTGGGAAATGAACCGCAACCCCCTTTATCAATCAAAAAAGGTGAAGGTGGAAAAATGGCTTGCCGACAACCAACTGGTCCTGGGCGAATTCAAAGAAAAAGCGTTTAAGATTCTATCCGATGCCGGTTTTCCGGAAGAGGCTGTTACCGTTAAAACCCAGACCAAGAAAACCAACATACTAAAAGATATCGTTCAGGAATCGTATCAGGGCTACCAGGCTCTGGTGGTGGGGCGGTCCGGTATCAGCCGGCTGAAGGATTTCGTTGTGAGAAGCATGGCTTTCAAGCTGATCGAAAATGTCAGACATATCCCCATCATCGTGGTCGGCGGCAAACCTGCATCCAAAAAAATTCTCATCGCGCTGGATGAATCCATCGAGGCCATGCGGGCCACCACCTGCATCGGTGACCTGGCACGAGCGCGGGGTCTGGAAGTCTCTCTCTTTCACGTATTCAACGACCAGAACCTGTCACCCATCTCCAACAACGGAATAGCAGGAGAATTGGACCAAGAAACCGTACTGAAATACAATCAAAACAGTTTCCGACCCACCATGGACGAAGCGGTTAAACGCCTTGTAAAAGCCGGCATGATTAAAAAGAATATATCGGTCGATTTTTTGTTTCACCAGGGCAACCCCATACAGAGAATTATCGACACGGCTGTGGAAGGCAACTACGGGACCATTGTCGTAGGCCGTCGAGAGGCTGTCAGTTTTATGGGAGTCATGCTCCACGGGCGCGTTAGCAATAAACTGATTTCCTCGACATACGATGTT
>JAOZSO010000224.1:0-5918 GCA_029939655.1 Desulfobacterales bacterium | reverse complement strand
TTCCTGGTAGACCCTGAATTCTTTAAAACGAAATTTCATGTTGTCCCGCATGCAACCATCAGCTACCAGCCACTTGCTATCAGCTAAAAGTGAAATTCAGTTCCAGCGAATTTCCTGGTAGACCCTGAATTCTTTAAAACGGAATTTCATTAAAAACTAACTGCCTTTGTCTGTAATGCATATTTATGCTATAAGCTAGCGGCTACAAGCCACAAGTGAAATTCAATCCCATTGAATTTCTTGGCGGAGGGAGTAGGATTCGAACCCACGGAGCTTTCGCTCAACGGTTTTCAAGACCGCCGCCTTCAACCACTCGGCCATCCCTCCCAATGTGAATCGCATCGATACCATTTTGAAAAATCCGGGTCAATATTTTATTTGGATATTGACATGCCATTCGATTTATGATTTCCGGGGTTCGTTGGCCCTGAATCGCTTGTGATGAGTCAGGTTTTTACAACCCAAGGGATCAAACACAACTTCAAAAGGGGAAAGGGAATGAAGCAAAAATATACCATACACAAGGATACCGATAACAAAAGACTCATCATCAAGGAGTATGCAGAACTCGACAAGGAAATTCTGTCACTCCTTTGTGAAGAATCGTATGATGATGCCCGGGTTACATCCGCTATCCAAAACGGTACGGCTGTCCTCATCAAGGTATTGCGTACACGCAACATGTATCCACCCAGCGCTATTGCCAGTAAGATTGCAGCAGCGGTGGTGTCGCTCTATGATGCCGGGGATGATCAATCCATCGAAATCATGTTTGACGACAAGGAGCTTTTTGAAAAAGAGGTAATGATTGAAGAACCGGAAGCTGTTATCGATGCCGACGAAGAGGATATTGACAATCTTCTGGAAGATGAAATCGATGATGTTTATGAAGACAAAAAGCTGATCAAGGACTTGAAATCTTCTTTGAAGGTAGACGATGATGAGTCTGCTGATACAGCGGATGATGTCTAGCTATTGCCCATCCATAAATGGCTTTTTTCCGCGATATCGGCGTTGGACGCCATGATTTAACTCCTCAAAATAACACGCTATTACTCCGGGTTCGAAGTAAAATACTACGACTTCACCCTTAGACGCCTTGACTCTGAAGCCCTCAGGCTTTTGCAACGCTGGGGTATATACAAACACCGCCTTCCAGTTGCTTTCTGTAGTGAAGTAGATTTCTGCCTAAATTGAGCGATTGTCGAGGTTGCCGTATCTACAAGGAAGATGCTGTTCCGCTATAGTGAACTATGCGGTATGGCATCTGACGCCGTAGATGCGGCAAGATCGGCAATCCCAGCGGGTTTCCAATTTTGAGAATTCAAATGAATCAAATCCTTTGAGATTATTTATAAATCCCATATTCTTAAAATTTGAAACGCTCATCTTAGGTTCTGCTATAATACCTCACCCGGGAGCGCTGCAGACCGGTGCCATGCCTGATATCAAAGGTAGATTTTGCCTTGACACACGTTCCAAATTGCCGTAAAGATCCAGGTTACCTGCCGTAATGAACCAGATTTCCCGAAGAACGTCTCAGAAAATTTAACATCAAAAGCATCAGGAGGTGCCAATGGAAAAGGAAAAGAGAGAGTTTTACGAGAGATTGGAGAAAAAGGGGGTCTCAAGGAGAGACTTCATGAAGTACTGTACATTCCTGACCGCGAGTATGGGACTTTCATCATCTTTTGTTCCCAAGGTTGCGGATGTCTTTGCTGCGCCCTCCCAGCGCCCTCCTGTGGTGTGGCTCCATTTTGCAGAATGTACAGGATGTTCCGAAGCCCTTTTGCGGTCCATGTATCCGTTTGTCGATGAACTTGTCCTCGAGATACTCTCTATTGAGTATCATGAGACCATCATGGCGGCAGCAGGGCACCAGGCTGAAGAGGCACTTCATGCTGCGGTGAAGAAGTATGAAGGTAAATTCATCTGCGTCGTTGAAGGCGCGATCGCAACCAAATTCAATGGCGGTTATGGAAAAGTGGCCGGAAGGACATTCCTGGAGATTGCCAAGGACATCCTGCCCAAGGCTGCCGCAACGATAGCAATGGGGACCTGTGCCGCTTATGGCGGTGTGCAGGCAGCCAAACCGAACCCGGGCGGATATAAAGGTGTCGGCGCTGCCCTCGGAATAAAAACCCTGAATATCCCCGGATGTCCACCCAACCCGATTAGCTTTGTTGGAACGGTTGTGAATTATCTCCTGCTGGGCAAGCTGCCTGCGCTGGACGATCTTGGCCGGCCTCTCTTTGCCTATGGAAAGACCATCCATGATCAATGCCCCAGAAGATCACATTTTGAAAATGATGAGTTTGTTGAAGAATTTGGATCGGAAGAGGCGGCCATGGGCTACTGTCTGTACAAAATGGGCTGCAGAGGACCCGAGACCTACAACAACTGTCCCATCGTCAAGTTCAACGATGGTACGAGTTGGCCCATCGAAGCCGGTCATCCCTGCCTCGGATGCAGTGAACCGGATTTCTGGGACACCATGAGCCCGTTTTATGAGGAAATGTAATCGAACGTGAATGATGCAAATTATCCTTTTAAGATAGAGGGAGGAAACATATGGGCAAGAGAATAACGATAGATCCGATTACAAGAATAGAGGGCCACCTTCGTATCGAAGTTGAGGTTGAGGGTGGTAAGGTCAAAAACGCCTGGAGCTCCGGCCAGATGTTCAGGGGCATCGAATTGATTCTCCAGGGACGGGACCCAAGAGATGCTCATCATTTTGTTCAACGTTCGTGCGGGGTCTGAACGTACACACATGCCTTGTCCTCGGTGAGGGCAGTCGAAGACGCCGTTGGCGTAAAGATACCGAATAATGCACGAATTATCAGGAATCTATTGCATGGTGCACAATTTCAGCATGATCATATTGTTCATTTCTATCATCTGCATGCACTGGACTGGGTCGATATCGTATCGGCCCTGAAAGCCGATCCAAAAGCCACAGCGACACTATCCGACAATGTCAGCAACGCCCCATGGGGCGGAGCCAATTATTTCAGAAATGTCCAGCAGAGACTGCAGACATTTGTCGATAGTGGCCAGCTGGGACCTTTTACCAATGCATACTGGGGTCATCCTGCTTATGTTCTGCCGCCTGAAGCCAACCTGATGGCTGCGGCGCATTATATCGAAGCACTGCGGCTCCAGGCTAAAGCAGCCAGGATGCACGCTATTTTCGGCGCCAAGAATCCCCATCTGCAGTCTCTCGTGGTGGGAGGCGTAACCTCTGTCAAAGACCTGACACCCGACCGGATCGCGGAATTTTTGTATATCACTAAGGAAGTGCAGTCCTTTGTCGAAAATGTCTATATTCCGGATCTTCTGGCCGTGGCCTCTTTCTACAAGGACTGGGGCGCCATTGGTGGCTGTGCCAACTTCATGGCCTGGGGTGAATTTCCTGCGGATGACAACGAGCCGGAAAGCCTGTTCATGCCCAGGGGTGTCATCATGAATCGTAACCTGGGCGGCATGAAGATGGCTGCCGAGAAAAAGGTGACCGAGCATGTTGCCCGTGCATGGTATGAAGAAGGTTCCCCCAAGCATCCCTATGAGGGTGAAACAAAACCCCTGCAGGAAGATCCGAAATATCGACCCGGTGGTGGTAAGTATTCATGGTCCAAGGCCCCGAGATATGAAGGGGAGCCCTGTGAAGTCGGTCCTCTGGCAAGGGTTCTTGTGGCATATGGAGCTGGCAAGAAAGAGATCAAGGCGCTCGTGGACAGCACTCTGCAGAAACTGGGCGTGCCTGTCCAGGCGCTCTTTTCCACCCTGGGTAGAACGGCAGCCAGAGGTCTTGAAACGGTCGCCATCGGCCAGGCCATGCCGGGCTGGGTCATGGAACTGGTGGAAAATCTGAAAGCGGGCGATACCAAGACCTACCAGCCGTGGGAAATGCCGGACTCCGGTCGCGGCGTCGGGCTCAACGATGTCCCCAGGGGATCTTTGGGACACTGGATTGAGATCGAAAACAAGAAGATCAAGAACTACCAGTATGTGGTGCCGTCCACATGGAACCTTGGTCCCCGGGACGAAAAGGGTAAATTGGGACCTGTGGAGGAAGCACTCATTGGAACACCCATAGCAGACCCGGCACGACCACTCGAGGTATTGAGAACCGTACACTCCTTTGACCCCTGTATCGCCTGCGGTGTGCATGTGATCGATCCTGAGTCAAACCAGGTGTATGACGTCAAGGTATTATAATTGAGACCTTGTTGAGCGATTGTCGAGGTTGCCGTAGCTATAAGGAGGATGCTGTTCCGCTCTTGTTGGGGCGTAGCTCGAAGAGCGAAGACCAAATAGTGCACTATGCGGTATGGCATCTGACGCCATAGATGCGGTAAGATCGGCAATCCCAACGGGTTTCAAATATTAAGAATTCAAATGAATCAAATCCTTTGAAATTATTTCTAAATCCCATATTCTTAAAATTTGAAACGCTCAACAAGGTGAGATCATCTTTCCGGCGCCCCCGTTCAGGGGAAGCCGGAATATTTCCTCGAATCACTGCCTACCGGATAAAGCACACACCAGATCTGTCGCGTGAACCCAATTCTGCGTATCTCATTTTGACGAGGTGTGGTATGGTGAGGCAGTATAACAACACGAACGGGTAAGAAGGATCTGACTTGAATTCACCGCATATTATGATTCTGGGTGTCGGCTGTATTCTGTTTTCAGATGAAGGTTTCGGCGTTCGGGTCATTGAAAAGCTTGAAGAAACATATACATTCCCGGAGAATGTTTCGGTTGTGGACGGCGGCGTTTTAGGTGTCAACCTGTTGGGGGTCCTCTCACTGGCCGACCAGCTGATTGTCGTGGATGTCATCCGTAACAAAGGCAACCCGGGGGACGTGTACCGGTTGTCCGGTGACCAGATACCGGAACGTATCCGGGCTAAAAACTCGATTCACCAGGTCGATTTTCTGGAAGCCCTGACCTTGTGCCAGGCTCTCGACAAGGTTCCCGAGACCGTAATTGTCGGTGTGGAGCCATTCGATATCGAGACCCTCAGTATCGAGTTGACACCTGTCACAGCGGCCAAAGTTATGCCCATGATCGATATGGTTCTGTCCGAACTGGATCGACTCGATACCCCCTACCATAAAAGGAAAGAGAAGTATGTGTCTCGCAATCCCATCTAAAATCGTCAAAATTGAAAAGGGTATGGCAACCATCGATGTGGATGGCGTTCAGAGAAAAACGAGCCTCCTGCTTGTGGAGGATGCCGTCGTGGGAGACTACGTGATCGTTCATGCGGGGTTTGCTCTCCATAAAATCGATGAAGTGGACGCCATGGAATCATTGAGAATATTGAAAGAAGCAGCTTCTTTTTTTGATAGGAGCACCGAAGATAATATCGAGTCTTCATAACATGCAAAAGGAGCGTTCGGCCAAAGAAGCAAGAAGGCTCAGCGTCAGGGGAATTGTTCAGGGCGTCGGCTTCAGACCTTTTGTCTATCAACTGGCAACAGCACTGAACCTGAAAGGCCAGGTGGCCAATACCTCCAATGGTGTTACCATCTTCCTCGAAGGCCCTCTTGATGGTATCGAATCTTTTTTACAACGCCTGACCACCCAAAGCCCCCCTCTGGCCCACATTACCCGTGTGGATACCGAGCCCCTGGCTCCAACGGGCTATAGCGATTTTTCCATCTGCCAAAGTCGAGAAGAGCCGCAACGACTTACGATGATATCACCTGACGTCTCCATTTGTAATGACTGTAAAAACGAGCTTTTCGATCCTGGTGATCGACGATATGGTTATCCGTTTATAAACTGCACCAACTGTGGCCCGCGATACACCATCATCGATGATATCCCCTATGACCGCCCCAAGACCTCCATGCGACATTTCCGCATGTGCCCGGAGTGTCAGGCAGAATACGACGATCCATTCA
>JAOZSO010000223.1:0-5938 GCA_029939655.1 Desulfobacterales bacterium | reverse complement strand
AGCGGTGTTTACGAGACGCTCGACATCTGTCTTGACGGCAACATCTGCTTTTACCGCTACCGCAGTACGGCCCATGGATTGAACTTCAGTGACAACATTGTCGGCGGCGTTCTGATTGGACGTATAGTTGATGACCACATCAGCCCCGCTCGCTGCAAAACCGAGCGCTACGGCTTTTCCGACACCACGACTGCTTCCGGTTACCAATGCGACTTTTCCCTCTAATTTCATAAGAACTCCTTTGCGGTGGGGTATATAACCTGGATTGGTCATCAACAGCTATATATTAGCTACATAAATAGTCAAGAAAATAAAATCGCGGAGCGATTTTATTATTGACTTTAAAGCGTTCCAAAAGTTACATTATAGCTAATTTATAACTTCAACCTGAACTGAGCGATTATTACCGATCATCATAGAAACAATGTTCCGTTCATAATTACGTAAAACCAAGGAGGTAGCCCATGGGAAACGTTCCTGAATCAATTCAGACCTGGCAAATGGTACAACCGACAACCCGGAACAAAGAGACAAAGGAAGTCATTCCGGGAAAAATCGAAAAGAAAGAGCTTCCGGTTCCCGAACTGAAGCCCCAGGATGTGCTGGTAGAAATAGCCGGTTGTGGTGTCTGTCACACGGACCTTGGATATTTTTACGACGGCGTCCCAACGGTTTCAAAACCCCCTTTAACACTTGGGCACGAAATATCCGGTACCGTTGTGGCCGGCGATGATGCCTGGGTAGGAAAGGAAGTCCTGATTCCGGCCGTTATGCCGTGCCGCCGTTGTTATTTATGTAAAACCGGCAGGGGGAACCGTTGTTTGAGTCAGAAAATGCCTGGTAACAGTATCGGGATTTATGGGGGATTTTCGAGCCACATACCCGTGCCGAGTATTGATTTGTGTGAAATCAAGGACAGGGGAGATACCCGTCTGGCTCACCTGGCAGTGGTGGCGGATGCTGCAACAACACCGTTTCAAGCAGCAAAAAGAGCCGACCTTCAAATCGGGGACAACGTCATTGTAATCGGCATCGGTGGCGTAGGGCAGTATATGGTCCAGGTAGCCAAAGCGCTTGGAGCAGGATGCGTGGTTGCAATTGATATTGACGATAAACGTCTGGAACAAATTCAAAACTATGGTGCCGATGTGGCCATCAATGCCACCGGCAAGGGACCCAGGGATATTTCGGCTGAAATTAAAGCGCTTAGAAAACAAAAAGGCCTTCCCGGTTATGGATGGAAGATATTCGAGGTGACCGGCAGCAAGCCTGGACAGGAAACGGCCCTGGGACTCCTCAGTTTTACAGGCAAATTGATTGTTGTGGGCTTTGGCATGCAAAAACTCGAATATTCAATCAGTCGGCTCATGGCGTTTGATGCAGAAATCATCGGAACCTGGGGATGTCTGCCTGAATATTATCCACAGGTTCTCGGGATGGTTCTTTCAGGGAAGATCGATATGGGACCTTTTGTTCAGACCCGTCCCATGAGTACGATTGCAGCAGCGTTTGAAGAAGCCCATCAAAAATCACCCGATCAACGGATTATATTGGTTCCGGATTTTTAGATGAGATAATGTTTAGTATTTGGTATTTGGTATTTGGTGTTTGGTCCGTTTGCCGGCTGTTGAGTCGAATGGCCGGGACATCAAGAATTATATAACACGGCTGTTGCCCTGCGCCTTATGCCATGCGCCCTTAACCATAAACTAAACACAATACACAACACACAAAACAACAACAAAGGAGAAAATCATGGCTTTAGAATGGATGCCTCGGGACAACGAAAAAAAAGATCATTCCCTGCACGCGGAAGAGCATTGGGGAAGCGAAGCGCCTTGCGTCGTAGTAGAAAAAAAACCGTTGCAAGACCCTTCAGGCAATGTGATCGATGGACTGTTCACCGTATGGATTCGCCTGAACAATCCCAGGCAGTATAATTCTTACACAACGGAAATGGTCAAGGGTGTGATCGCCGGATTTGAAAATGCATCTCTTGATCGCAGTGTTGTGGCGGTTATTTTTACAGGTACCGGTCCCTATGCCTTCTGCACTGGAGGAAATACAAAGGAATACAGTGAGTATTACAGCCGTCGGCCGGATGAGTACGGCCAGTATATTGATCTGTTCAATCATATGGTCGATGCCATACTGGCCTGCAAAAAACCGGTTATATGCCGTGTCAACGGGATGCGTGTAGCCGGTGGTCAGGAGATCGGCATGGCCTGCGATATTGCCATTTCGTCTGACCTGGCTATTTTTGGACAGGCCGGTCCCAAACACGGGTCTGCTCCGGTGGGTGGATCATCTGATTTTTTACCGTGGTTCCTGAGCATGGAGGACTCCATGTGGAACTGTATTTCCTGCGAAATGTGGTCAGCCTATAAAATGAAGGCCAAAAACCTGATCAGCAAGGTAGTTCCGGTTCTGAAAGTCGATGGTGAATGGATCCGCAACCCCATGATAACCATAGATAAATATGTGGAAGATGGCGAGATTGTCTTTGGTGAATACAAACCCAGCGAGGAGTTGAAACAAGCCCGTGCTTTTGTCAAAGAACATCAACCCAATGCTGATTTTGAACTCCTGGACAAGGAAGTCGATAAAATAGTCTGGACATATGCCAATCTTTTTCCGGGTTGCCTCATGCAATCCATCGACAGTATCCGGCAGAAGAAAAAGTTTTTCTGGGATACCATGAAAAACTCGCACAGACATTGGCTCGCGGCAAACATGGGCGGAGAGGCGTTTCTCGGTTTTGGTGCTTTCAATACCAAGAAGATCACAGGGCAGGGTACCATCGACTTTATCAAATTCCGACAGAACATTGCGGAGAGCAGAGGCTGGGATATGGATATGTTTGCAGAGGTCATGGGGAAACCAGAGTAGATACCCGAGTCCAAAGGGCCCGGCACTGATTCAACCCTATAAGGGTTAATGTTATAAACATTCATCGTGTGATAAATTCTAAATACGAATATCGAAATACGAAACAAATCCAAATATCAAATGCTCAAATGTTTCAAACATAGTGCTTAAATTGGTATCTCCAAAGTCTTGTTTTGATCATTCGAATTTGGATCATTCGATATTGCCCTTCGACGTTGCTCAGGGCGGTGAGCCTGTCGAACCGTTTAGAATTTCGGATTTCGTGCTTCGGATTTAAACAATTGCCGCCATTGACATAGCCAACTGCCACTGACCTGGCATAGATGACCAGGTTTTCGATATGGAATAGAAAAAAGGGAGGTTGCCGAACGGTGAGATATCCCAAAGAATGTATTCTAAAGGATTGTGAAGAGGCTGTGATTCGTCCACTGAAATCGGATGACGAATCACAGCTGAGTTCTTTTTATCAAAAAATACCTGAAAGCGATCGCTGGTGCATGCGCTATGACACCACCAACCCGGCGGTTATCAGGAAGTGGATTACGAATATGGAAGCCAGTAGGGTGTTTTCCATCATTGCACTCTGCAATGGCGAAATCGTCGGTCATGGGAGTTTGCATATGCGGGATTTTGGTGTAGCCAAGCATGTGGGACGCTTCCGTATTGTCGTTCTGCCGGAATTCCGCAACAAACGCCTGGGAACCTGGATATTGCTGGACCTGATACAGGCGGCCATGGACAAAGGACTGCAAACATTACGAACGGACCTGGTGAGAGGTATGGAAGATGCCGCCATCGAGGCCGTTCGAAAATTCGATTTCTTTCAACGCGCAGAGCTCAAGAACTATGCCATCGGTCCGGAGGGCAGCAAACATGACATGGTGATAATGGTGAAGCGCTTGCATTCTTCCTGGACGGATTACTAAAAAAAAGGGTTTGAGGGGATTAAGGGCAGGGTTGGAGGGTCGGAGGTTTGGAGGGTGGTTGAAAGCCATCAGAGTTTAGCAGCATCCCAGTATACAAAGGGTTTGAGGGTAACTAATAGTTTTGGGCAATAAACACCTAACAGCCTACAGTCTAAACCCCTAAAAGGCTATCATTATATGACATATTCTGCGGAAGACAAACCCTCAACCCCTCCAACCCTCGACCCCTCCGACCCTGCTTTCTCTCCCTCAACCCCTCCAACCCTCCAACCCTCCGACCCTGCACTACCACCCTCCAACCCTGCACTACCACCCTCGAACCCTGCTCTATCCCCCTCCAACCCTGATCTCTTATGCATCCGCCCTTTCTGTAAACCTGAAGAGATACGACGCTATACGTTTGACGGGCAATTCGGTATGCATGCTCAATACACGTCCCTCTATACCAAAAAGGAAAGCCTTGAGAATAATACATCGCAAGAAAATGCGAATGTTACACTGGCACTGGAAGGTGAGAACATTGTCGGCTTTGGTGTACTCAATCATCCAGAAGAAGGTGACCGCTGGCAGGAAATGGTGCCCGGGTTGATGATGGAGGTAAAAGCCATAGAAATATGCCGGAGATTCCGATCCAATGGGATTGCAGGAAGAATTCTGGAACTGTTGATGAATTCTCCCGCTGTAGAGGATATGATCGTATATATGGTAGGGTATTCCTGGACATGGGATCTGGACGGTACCGCCAAATCTGCATTGGCTTATCGGAAAATGCTCATCAGACTGTTTGAGCCTTTCGGGTTTCAAGAGTTTCAGACCAATGAGCCGAACATCTGTCTTAAACCTGAAAATCTTTTTATGGCACGCATCGGACAACGTGTGTCAAACGAGAATCAGAATATATTTAAATGGCTTAGATTTGGTGTGTCACCCTAAAACCATGGGGGCATGATGCTGGGAAGCTAGGATGATAGGAGGCTGTTATCGGCCTTTAGCTAATTGTCTGGGTTCAGTTTCCAAGCCTCATCGCTTCCCAGCCTTCTAGCATCTCGATCTATTTAAGCTGAGCTACCACCTTGTCCCGGGTTGCCTGACTCTCTTTTGTGGTAGAGATAATTTCAATCTGTTCAACGGAAGTCACGCCGATGCCGATTTCAGCCGCCCTGGCGATCTGTTCGTGATCGAAAATTCTGGTTTTCATAATCGTTTGGTTGCTACCGAGGGTTTTTAATGCGGCAACGCCCACGGCGTCTATGGCGACACGATCGGTGGATGCCAGCAGAAGGTTTCCATGGACATGTTTTCCCGTGGCAGGACCGCCATCCACAAAGGCATCGATACCATCGATCAGAACCAGATCGGGTTGAAATGGTTGGTTGATTTCGGCGATCAGTTTGTTCTGGTGGGGGGAGGTGTGAAGTTCGGTCATGTAATCAAACCCGTGACGGGTTGTGGGAACGACCCCCACATGGAGTTTCAGGGACAAGGTAAAAACACCGCCGAACTGGTGTGTTTTCAAACAGCCGGTGGAAATCAGGCATTCCGCTTCCAGAACAGGTCTGGCCACCCGGAACCCATCCCGCCAGTGCGTATCGGTTGGGTTCATTTCTACCCAATCTTTTTTGTCTAACGTGTCGAAGTCCACAACATCCACATCCAGCTCTTTAAGAAGCGGCAGAATACCTTTCTGTTCCATGACTTGACGAGTCAAGGGAAAGCTACGTTCTCCGATTCTGATGGATTTTGCCCCCATATCCCACACTTTTTTTACGAGTGAAACAAGGGTGTTATTGTGGGTGGACCCCGGAGCAGGATCTGCTGTGTTGAAATTGGGTTTGATGAGCACATTTTTGTTTGTTACCGGATTGACGCCGAGGGCGTCGATGCAGTGTTCGATGCCGGTTTCCCGGTTTTCTGTGACGAAAAGTGATACATTGGTTTTTTTTGCAGCCATGTTTTATCTCCCTATCCCGGTATTTTTATTTCTGTTTGTTCGTGATAAGTAGCAATTAACAAACTGGTTATCCGCAAAACTCAAGCTGGCCTGTATAGTCGGTCTGCGGAAATTCGTTTTAAAGCCGGCCAAAACTCGCTCCTAAGGCGCCGTAAGGCCCGCCGCTGCCGGT
>JAOZSO010000019.1:0-20642 GCA_029939655.1 Desulfobacterales bacterium | reverse complement strand
TCAATTTTCAGCTTGCCAAAGATGTGGAGTATTCAGGAGACTTTATGACCCTGTTCTTCCTGGTGATAGACACCCTGAAGGGTGATTTCGAATGGGTACGCGCGGGCCACGACCCGGCCATGATATATACCCCGGAAACCGATTCATTCCAGGAACTGACGGGATCCGGTATGGCGTTGGGTGTGAAGGCTGACTGGCATTATGAAGTCTATCAGCTGCGGGGTCTGTCCAAGGGGCAGATTATTCTACTTGGAACGGATGGTATCTGGGAGGCACAGAACCTGGAAGGTACACGCATGGGCAAGGATCCCATCTATCAGGTTATCCGTGAGCATGCTGCCGAGAGTGCTCCGGACATTCTTCAATCTGTTTTCGACAGTCTGGAAAATTTTCAGCAGGGTACGAGAAGAGAGGATGACATCACGGCGGTTATCGTTAAGATTGAACCGCAACAGTGAGATAGTGTCCGTCCAGAAATGAGGATTTTTGCGTGAGATCAAGGCGGACGACAGATTTAACCCGGAGTAATAGCGTGCTATTTTGAGGAGTTAAATCATGGCGTCCAACGCCGATATCGCGGAAAAAGACCATTTGTGGATGGGCACGAACTAAATAAAAAGGGACCCAGTTATGCCGATTAATCTGAAATGGCTGTTGACGCTCCAGACAGGCCACCTGTCGCGTCGAATTGTACTGTGGGTCTTTGTCAGTGTGATTGCCATTGAAACCATCATATTTGTTCCTTCCTATCACAACCGTAAAAATGAACTGCTTGACCAGATTCGTGAAATTTCAACGGCTAAAATCACGATGATGATGAAACTGGCCCACCAAATAAAAACCAATGAAGAATTGATGAAACATCTAGAACAACTTGAGATGGACCCCCATATTCTCGGTGGGACGATTTACCAGCCGGACGGTGAAATGATCGGGCAGTTTGGCGAGTTTCCGGATCTAACTATCTCGCAGGTCTTTGATATGGGTGTAAAAAATTTCGTCAGTGTGGACGGTACGCGATACGATTCCGCGTGGATGGCCGAAATACTTCAACACAACTGCACGCTGATCATCCGGCAGGATGCAACTTCTGTGAAAAAAGAACTGCTGGCCTACTTTTTGCGCATTGCCGGACTTGTGGTCATCATATCATTTTTCGTAACGATCGGTGCGCTGATTGCATTAAAACCGATCGTAATAACACCTATTCTCAGACTCCGTGGTGATTTGATCAACGCCGGCGAAGCAATTAAAAAAGATAGGGAACCGCCTGATTTTTATGCCTCATCGATTGAACGTAAAGACGAGTTGGGCGAAGTCATTTCAGCATTTATAAAAATGTACAAGCAGATTGTCGGTGCCATCAATGAAAGAAAACGGGCTGAGGGGTCCCTCCAGGAAAGTCTCCGGCAGGTCGAGGCGTATTCCAAGGCCCTGAAAAAAGAACTGGAGCAGGGCAGACATATGCAGGCAAATTTTCTTCCGGACCGACTTCCCCGCAAAGCAGGGTGGGAATTTGCAGCCTTTTTTAAGCCGGCTCGGCAAGTCTCCGGGGATTTCTACGATGTCTTTGAACTGCCCAGTGGACAAATAGGAATGGTCATCGCCGATGTCTGTGACAAGGGTGTTGGGGCAGCGCTGTTTATGGCTCTTTTCCGAAGCCTGATCCGTGTTTTTTCGGGCCAGACTGAACTGAAAGGTTTGAAACTATCCGGTGAAAATCCGATCCCGGATTCCACCCGGCCCACAACAAAGGCGGATAAATCAGAATACCATAGCAGTGCATTAGAAGCGGTTCGTATGACCAATAACTATATCGTACAGAATCATGACAAGCTGAGCATGTTTGCCACACTTTTTTTCGGTGTTTTATGCCCCGATACCGGTTTGCTCACATACGTCAGCGGCGGACATGAACCACTGTTCGTTATCGGTTCATCAGGCCGTATGAAACGGCTGACCCACACCGGGCCGGCTGTAGGGTTGATTGCCGATGCAACATTTCGCATGGAACAGATCCATCTCGAACCAGGCGCTACCCTGCTCGGGTACACCGATGGTGTAACTGACGCCCGCTCTTCTGAAGGAAGTCTTTTCGGTAGAAAACAATTAGAGATACTGCTCAACGAAACATTCTCATCCGCAGGTGGTTTAATCGAACACATCAAATCCAAGCTCTTCACTTTCACCGGCGACGCCGCCCAGGAGGACGACATCACCCTGCTGGCGGTACAGCGTTCCCCGGAGGCCATTGATAAGTAAAGGTGCCAAGCTCTTGTCTTGACCCATCCCACCTAATTGTATATGTATCCTATAATATACTTGAATCACAGTTGGTCTTAATTGAATCTCATAAACTGCATCTGATCCGGACACATTCTTGATCTGTAAGAATTTTTTTAAGTCACATCATCTCCTTTTCACATCCAAATGATTGGATGTGAAAAGGAGATGATCAATAAAAACATAGGAGCTTATTTTATGAATAGAAAGGCAATTTTAAATACGGTTTTAGCACTTATGATACTGCCTTTGGCAGCCTGCACATCCACATCGACCTCATTAACGCGCACTTGGAAAGGTGCCACGGCTAATGAAAAAACCATAAACAGTATCATGGTGATCGGCGTTGCAAAACAAAGCGATGTCCGTCAGCAGTTTGAAGATCTATTTGTCGACGCATTCCAAAAGAAAGGTGTCACCTCTGCCGCCGCGTACAGAATTGTCCCGGAGAGCAATCAACTGACTTTAGAGAATATTACAGACTACAAGGGAATCATTAAGGGCGCTGCCGATAAAAATCGTCTGGAAGCTGTATTGATCACCCACCTGATTAGTGTGAAGGAAGAAGAGGATGAGCTGAAAGCCCATAAATATGAACCCGGGCCCTCTGAAAGTTACCGTGACATGGGTGCCTACCATATCTATGTTTTTCAAAACACGAGAAACACAAACAGCACAAATCGGGTTGTGGACCGCAAATATGTTCGACTACGGACCAATCTCTACGATACGGTCAGTGAGAAAATGATATGGTCTGCCTCTTCGGCGTCTGTTGACCCGGATTCGGTGGACACCATCATTCAGGAACTGATCGATGCAATTATCGATCAATTGATGGCAGATGACCTTATAGAGCCATAGGGACTGCATAGATCAACTCAACGGTTTATTGCTTAGAAGAAATTATGCTCAACCAGTAAGACAGGGCAACGGATCAAAAGAAATAGCTTTTATTCGGAATCTTTCACATAAAACAGTTGAACGCTATAGAGAGAATATAAGAAACAAGCTCGGCATAAAAAATAAATCTACAATCTCACCTAAATTCTTTCCCACAATACCCATATTGAATAGGTAATATATAGGCAGTAAAATGGTCTTGATTGATTTGAATGTGCCGACAATATCCCCCAATCCCATTGTAGGGGCAGGCCTTGTGTCTGCCCGTTTTGGCGAATCGATTTCGGTTGTTCGGGCACCCACAAGGGGCGCCCCTACGATGGAAATAATATCGGGGATATGATTTGGCATTATTATATATTCGACCCATTCGATATTTGAAAACCGTAATTGTATTCTGTTCAAAAAAAAATTCATGTGGGAGTAATTTACCAAAGAAGGCCCTTGAGCGAGCCCATGATGAACTGGAAAAACAACTTGAAAACATAAACACTTTATGACATTTAATATTATTCTTAATTATTGAGGTGTTACTCTCATGTAGCCGGATCTATGCTTGGAAGGTTGAAAGTGACGATAGGGGTAAGCTGATCCGGAAATGTGTTGTTTATGGAACAATAGGATAAAAATAAAGGAGAGACATATGGTTAAGAACTCTTATTTTAGCAGGCTTTTGATAAAGATTTTATTCTTGGCCATTCTAGGGTGTGCGGTAACGGCATGCAAAGAAAAAATTGAGATTGTTGAACAGGTTCGAACCCTTAAGACCATCACCGTCGCCGAACTTGCCAGCGGTCAGATACGCAAGTTCTCCGGCATTGTCAAAGCAACCGATTCTTCCCATCTGAGTTTTGAAGTCGGCGGCAATGTTATGACGGTAAATGTTGAGAGTGGAGATCGTGTGCGGAGAGGACAAGTATTGGCCGTTATTGACAAAGAACCTTACCAGTTGGACGTGGATGCTGCCAAGGCTGAACTTGTAGAGGCCAAGGCCAGGGTTGTCAATGCGAAGGAGGCGTACGATCGACAGGAGAGGGTTTATACACAAGGCGCGGGTGCCAAAAGCAAACTGGACAAAGCCAAGTATAATCTCGAGGCCGCCCTAAGCCAGGTGAATGTCAATGTGGCAAAGGTGAATCTCGCCAAACGAGATCTCAAGAAGACCAACCTTATTTCACCGTACGATGGCGCTATCGCCTGGCGTTCCGTGGAGCCGCACGAGGAAATACACGTTGGACAAAGAGTGTTTGTGATCGATGCTAAAGGCGCTTTGGAAGTGCAATTGGCGGTTCCGGAGACCACGATCAACCGCATACATATTGGTACACCGGCAACTGTCCAGTTTCCCACCCTACCTGGTCAATCTGTAAAAGGACGTATTGCTTACATCGGTTCTGCCGCTGTAAAAGCCAACGCTTTCCCGGTCAAGATCGGCCTGAATAAACCAACAGCGAAAATAAGTCCCGGTATGACCGCTGAAGTGGTTCTGGTTATGAACGTTGACAAACAAATTGCCGGTTACCTGATCCCGATTCAGGCCATTCTTCCCGCCAAGGGGGTGGGACAAGGATATGCTTTTGTGTATGACCCGCAAACCTCCACCGTCCGGAAGGCGCCGGTCAAAATCTTTGGCGCGGAGCAAAACTTGATGATCATATCTGAAGGTCTCTCTGCCGGAGATATCATCGCTGTTGCCGGCGTAAGTTTCCTGGCTGATGGGATGAAGGTAAAGCTTTTGAAAGATTAACTGTTCGGAGTAGAAAATGAAAAGCATAACCGATTTTGCACTCAATAATTCTCGAACCGTTGTCGTAATGATACTGGTGATATTCTTTGGCGGCATTATTCTGTTTGGGAAAATTCCAAAACTCGAAGATCCGTTCATCATCATTCGCGAAGCAGTGGTCGTGACAAAAAACCCCGGTATGACCGTGGAGGAAATCGAACGACTGATTACCCGCCCCATCGAAGAACAAATCAAAACCATGGGTGAAGTAGACGATATCGAAGATTCCACCTCTAAAGTCGGTGAAAGCCTTATCCATGTGACCATTAAGGATGAAGTGCCTGCAGAAGATCTACCCATGGTCTGGAAACTGTTGCGCAATTACATGAGCGATTTGGAAATGAGTCTGCCTGAGGGCACCATCGGACCCATGGTGAACGATACCTTCGGTGATACATGCATGGCGACCATTGCCCTCTGGAGCGATGGTTTTTCCATGGCGGAAATGCGTGAAACCGCCCGTGATATCCGGGAACGCATCAACCTGATGAAGGGGATCATGAAAATTGATCTCACCGGTGTTCAGGAAGAGCGCATTTATATCGAATATTCAAACGCCAAATTAGCGCAACTCGGAATCGATCCGAAGGTCATCGGCCATACCTTGAGGCAGCAGAACACCGTCCAGCCATCCGGCCGGATCAATATTAACGGTACGGAAATTATCGTGGAGACATTGGGCAGTTTCAAATCCATTGAGGAGATCGGTGATGTACTTATACCCGTTGAGGGCACCCAGGCCGCAATCCCCCTGCGTGATATTGCCGGCATCAGGAAAACATATGTGGATCCCATCCGGAATCCTGCTTATTACAATGGCCATCAAGCGATTGTTCTGAGTGTATTTCTGTTTAAGGGCGTGGATGCGGTAGCATTCGGAGAGCGCTTGAAGAAAGAAGTCAAGAAAATCGAACAGTCTCTTGCCTTGGGCTACAAGCTTGATTTTGCTACATTTCAGCCCGAACTCATCTCCAAATCCGTCAATGGGATGGTAAGCAATGTGATACAGGCTGTGGCCATTGTCGTTGCGGTTGTCATGATTCTGCTGGGGTTGAGAACCGGCTTGATTGTAGGAGCATTCATTCCCCTTGTCATGCTCTTCGGGGTGGTGATGATGAGTGCTCTGAATATAGAAATGCAGCGTGTTTCACTGGCCACGATGATTATTGCCCTGGGCATGTTTGTGGATAACGCCATCGTGGTATCTGATGATATCAAGGTGAATCTGGAAAGCGGCATGGATCGTAAAGATGCGGTCCTGAAATCGGGCGGGTCGCTTTCCCTCCCGCTTTTGACCAGTACCCTCACAACCGTTTTTGCTTTCGGACCGATTATCCTGCAAATTGGAAGCACAGGAGATTATACCAAATCTATGGGTCAGGTCATGATTATTCTGCTCCTGGGCTCATGGTTCCTCTCCATGTTCGCCTCCACCAGCTTTTGTTACTGGTTTATGAAGAAGCCTGCTGTCGCCACTGATAAAAAAGAAGCTGTTGATCCTTACCAGGGTAAATTCTATCAGGCTTACCGAAAAATCCTGGTATTTGGTCTGCGCCATCAATTGCTTGTGCTGGGTGTCGTGGGTGTTTTTTTTGCATTATCGGTCTATGGGTTTACGAAAATACCCCGCATCCTGTTTCCCGATGGTGACAGAAATCAATACACGATCTATCTCGATTACCCTGCCGGGACCCATATCGAAACAACCGACAGGAGTGTTCGGGATCTTTGCGCCTGGCTGCAGGATAAAGAAAAGAACCCGGAAATCACCGGGTCGATTGCCTATGTGGCAAATGGCGGACCCCGATTTTTCCTTTCCCTGTCGCCAATAGATCCTGACCCGAACAATGCTTTTGTTATCGTTAACACACAAACAGGGGATCAGGTGGCAGAACTGATTACGCGTACGCGGCAGCATCTGCTGGCTCACTTCCCCCGTGTCCATGGAAGGGTCAAAGCCATGTACATGGGGTCTTCCGAACCCGGACTAATGGAGATCCGGCTCAGTGGTCCTGACATAGACGTATTGTTGGAACAGGCCGAACAATTACAGGCGGGATTAAGGAAAATCCCCGGCACCCTGGATATCAAGGATGATTGGAATAACCGGGTTATTTCAGCCAAAATCGAGGTGGATCAGTACCGCGCCCGCCGCGCCGGAAAAACCTCCCAGGAGGTGGCCGGCTCTCTGGGTGCCTTTGTCGATGGTTACAGGATAACCGATTTTCACGAGGGCAATGTGGATATTCCCATTGTGGGGCGTGGTTTGAAGACGGAAAGGGATACAACATCAAGCCTGTCAACAATTAACATCTATTCGCAAACCAATACCGCCAGTGTACCCATAGGTCAGGTTGCCAATGTATACCAAAGAGGAGAGCTCAACCGTATTGTTCGCTACAACCAGGAGCGCACCATAACAGTCAGCGCCAAGAGCCAGGTGCTGAAGGCTGTTGAACTCTTTGGTCAAATTAAGCCCACCCTCGATCAGCTGGATTTTCCCGAAAATCATCACTGGGAACATGGAGGCGAACTGGAAGGGTCCGCCGAAGCAATGGAGAAACTGTCCAAACCGTTGTTGCCCTGTTTTGCCGCCATCGTCATTTTGCTGGTATGGCAGTTTAACTCTATCCGGCGTGCCGCCATTATTTTGCTGACCATGCCCCTGGTGCTGGTGGGTGCCGTCGCGGGTCTGCGTATAATGGGGGCGGATTTTGGTTTTATGGCCATTCTCGGACTGCTGGCCCTGGCCGGGTCCATTGTGAATAACGGCATCGTAATGATCGATAAAATCGAACAAAACAGACGGGAGGGGCAATCACCCTATGATGCGGTTATCAATTCAGCTATCAGCCGTTTCAGGCCCATACTGCTTTCGGTTTCAACGACCATGCTTGGGTTCACACCGCTGATTATTTACCATGACGCACTTTTTTACAACATGGCATGTGTCATGTTTTTCGGTCTTGGAATCGGCAGTCTATTTACGCTTAACTACGTTCCGTCACTTTACGCGCTGTTTTTCCGTATTGAAGTACCCAAAGAGCAGGTTGGGACTTAACACATGATTTTTTTCACGAAAAGGAACCAATGGTAAAATGAAAACGAGCTGTCTCATCTTCATCTATGGATTGGTTATCGGTTTTGCCCTGCTGCTTACCGGATGCGCGGTGGGACCGGATTATGTCAAACCCGAAGCATTGCAACCTCAGAAATGGCTTGAGGAAGAAGACCCTTTCATCAAGAGTGAGCCGGCAGATTTTGGTCAGTGGTGGACGATCTTAAATGACCCGGATCTCGATACGCTGGTTGACATGGCTTCTCAGCAGAACCTTTCCCTTAGAATCGCAGGCATCAGGATTCTGGAAGCCCGCGCCCAGTTAGGGATCGCCATTGGAGACCTCTATCCCCAATCGCAATCTGTGGGGGGAAACGCCACCTATACAAGTGCAAGTGAAAATGCTGCGAATACCCAGCGCGGCGCTGATTTTAACTATGGCACTTTGGATCTGGGTTTTGACGCTACATGGGAACTGGACTTCTGGGGTAAGTTCCGCCGCGCTATCGAGTCAAACGTGGGTAAGCTTGAAACGTCCATTGCAAGTTATGATGACATCCTGGTCACCCTCATCGCTGAGGTAGCCCGTACGTATACCTTTATTCGTACACAGGAGATGCGTCTGATCATTGCAAAAGAGAACGTAAAAATTCAGGAAGAATCTCTTCAAATCGTCGAAACGCGTTTCAAAGAAGGCGACATCACCGAACTGGATGTGCAACAGGCTATAACCCTTCTGCAAAGCACCAAGGCTACGATCCCCCGGATACAAGTAACCCTTCGCCAAAGCAAAAACGGACTTGCTATTTTGCTGGGGATGCTCCCCGGGGAACTCGAAAATATCTTAATAGCATCAAAGCCTATTCCCACAACGCCTGCCGAGGTAAACGTTGGAATTCCGTCGGAGTTGCTGCGCCGGCGCCCGGATATCCGTCTTGCAGAACGTCAGTTGGCCGCACAGAGTGCCTTGATCGGCGTTGCAAAAGCAGACCTTTACCCGCATTTCTCTCTTTTCGGCTCTATCGGGTTGCAGTCCAGTAACGCTGATGTAACGGCAGCAGGATATCCCGGCGGCAGCTCATTCAGCGATTTATGGGTTTCCGACAGTATCGCCTTTTTCGGTGGACCTGCTTTTACCTGGAACATTTTTAATTATGGACGTACCAAAAACCATGTTCGTGTTCAGGACGCCCGATTTCAGCAACTGGTTGTTAATTACCAGAATACAGTGCTCAAGGCGGCTCAAGAAGTGGAAGATGCCATGGTGGCCTTTTTACGGTCCCAGGAGGAGGTGAAATTCCTATCCAAAAGTGTGAAATCAGCCACACGTTCGGTGGAAATTTCCATGATTCAGTACCGGGAAGGGCTGGTGGACTATCAGCGGGTGTTGGATACCCAACGAATTCAGAGACAACAACAAAACCTTTTTACCGAAGTCAAAGGATCTGTTGTCCTGAATTTTATTGCCCTGTATAAAGCCCTTGGGGGGGGGTGGCAGATTCGTGAGGAAAAAGATTTTGTGCCTGAAGAGACTCTAAAGACGATGCAGGAACGGACAGACTGGGGAAATTTGCTGACACCCACAGAATCGGAAGCACCACCAGACGAGGAAGACAGGCTGAGGTGGCGAGCACCGGAATGGTAAACCTTCACGGTTAACACAGGAAATTGCATGAAACAAAATCAACTGACCAGAAATAATATCATTCTCTTAATCTGCCTATTGGTCATGATTCTTTTCTTACCCTTATTGTCTTCTTATGACGTGCTGGTGAAGAGCATCCTTTTTACGGCTATTGTCTTCTGCGGCACTTTTTCTCTAAACTTTGCTAAAAGAGTTCAAAAAATTCTGATCGTATCCGGAATCATTACCATATGTTTGAACTGGCTTAATCATTTTATTGCCAATGATGTGCTATCCTTAGTCTTTTCCTTCTCATTTTTTTTCTACAATCTGTTTATTGTTGTATTTATGGTCAGGCATATCGCCAGGAGCGTAAAGGTCGATGTCACCATCATCATCAATTCAATCAATGGGTACCTGCTTTTGGGAATATTAGGAGGCTTGCTCCTGGCCATAGCAGAAACAGTGCAAAAGCTTGTCTATCATCAGGATTTCGGGGCGATTAATTTTGCCGGGGGAGCTGCCAAAGGGTTTCATGATTATCTATACTTCGGCTTTGTTACCCTGTCAACCTTGGGGTATGGCGATGTCACACCGGTGTCATCTGTTGCGAAATCCGTTACGTTGCTCATTGCCGTTTCCGGCCAGTTTTACATGACGATGCTCATTGCCATACTGGTGGGTAAATATTTAAGCAACCCTAAAGATGTTGGGCTGAAAGAATAGTCAGGTCATAGTTATCCACAGTGAGATTGCCGGAGTAATAATACCGGAGCTGTACTCTGTTTTTTGGTCAAGTCGCTGTTAGTCCGAACATTTCATGAAACTTGACAGATGCTTCGACATTGTTTAAACATATCTTGAGGTGCCATTTTGGGCTTAATAGGGAATCCTGTGAGAATCGGGAACGGTCCCGCCGCTGTAACTGGTGACGAAATCTGCAATTTACCACTGTCTGGTTTTAACCGGATGGGAAGGTGCAGAAATTAGGTTAAACCGGGAGTCAGAAGACCTGCCTTAGTAAATTACCATCTCTCTGCGGTGATACAGAGAGTAATTGCTACAAAATAAAAAGGGTCAAGAAAACTGGGTGCAGCCCTTCAATCTTTTCAAATAAGATTGAAGGGCTTTTTTTATGTAAATTTTTCATTCGGCGGCGGGACTGAATGACATGAAGCCATCTCAAAAAGAGGATTTTGGTTCAAAGTCAAGGCGGGAACGAGTTTCAATCCGCAGAAATACTGAAGTATTTTGAGGGGTTGAAATGAGAGCTCAACGATGGATTTGGGCCAAAAGACCTTTTTCAGATAGCTTCATAATGAAAGGAGGTGATACGGATGAAATCAGGATTAATCATTTATGTTGTTGGCGAAGAACCGCCGAATTGGGATGCAGCGTTTGAATCAATGGTCATAAAAAAAAATACCAAAGTAGACTTAGTTGAAATAATCACTGCCAATACAGGTCATTTTGATGTTCTCGATGCCTGGTGGTCACTTTTGACTAAAGGAATGAAACGAGTTTCCTGCATGATAGGAGAGTTTTCACCAGCGGGTAATCTCACTCTCACAAGCCGTGAGCTACATCTATGCGGATAGGTTTCTATTCATTCAGGGGGTCAATATAGCGTACAACGAAGCAAAGACCCCCTGAATGTATTCAAAGCATGACAATCAGTGTCCGGATTGTGTCCACTATGCTCAACTGATAAAGTTATTTTTAAGCATATCACTCGAATCCTGGAACCCTGGAATCCTTGAATCCTTCATTTAGATCAACTCTTTTGGAGATGATCTAAAAATGTTAAGTTCAACGCTTCGGCGTTGACGATGCTCGGTGCTGCTTTGGGCGCATCGGTTTCCAAAAACGGCAAAATATCCGCTTGGTTCCAGACCGGGTATCCCAGCAGCAGGGCAGCGACATTGCTGGCTGCCAGGGTAGTCATGCCTTCTCTGGTCCAGCGGGTGGCCGAGGCGATGTGGGGGACCATGAGCACATTGTCCAGTTTGTCCAGACCCGGTTTTAAATCCGGTTCATCTTCAAACACGTCCAGGCCGGTTCGAAAATCCGGGTGCTTGCGGCAATGAGCGACCAGAGCTGCTTCATCGACCACCGGACCTCGGCTGGTGTTTACCAGAATGGCGTTTTCTTTCATCAACGCCAGGCGTTCGGTATTGATTAAATGGTGGGTGGATTCATCCAGAACGGTATGCACGCTGACGCAGTCGGCCTCCCGCAGCAGGTCCTCGAGGCTATCCGCGCGCTTGCAGGACACCGGCTCTTCTCCGCAGGATATGAGAAAATTGCTGTAAGCTGCAATATAATTTTCCAGATCTGTGTTGGGATAGGGGTCATGATAGATAAGGTTCATCTTGTGCCCTTCGACCATCATGCGGGCATAGGTGGCGCCGATGCGACCGGCACCGATAACGCCCACCGTTTTGCGCCACAGCAGCTCTCCAAGAAAAAGTGTCATCAGCCAGCCCTTGTATTTTCCGGCCCGTAGAAACCGTTCGGCCTCACCGGTGCGGCGGGCGGTCGCAAAGGTCAAGGTTACTGCCATCTGGGCTGTGGTTTCGGTCAAAACCCCGGGTGTGTTTCCCACCGGTATCCCGTGTTTGGTGGCGGCCGCCACATCCACGTTATTAAAGCCCACGGCCACATTACTGTAGGCTGTTCCACCGGCGGCCTTGAGCGTACCAAACAGCTCCTCTCCCCAGTCCTCGGTCAACTGTCCCAGGACGGCATCGCACTGTTGGCCGATGGCGGTCTTAATGTCATCAACGCTGAGCGCATCCGTGGAAGTGAGGACTTCGACTTTGCAATCGGCCTGAATCAGGCGCTCCAGCCACAGCGAGCCGGGTAGTTCTTTGGTGACAATCACACGTTTGCTACCGGGAGGATTATATACTTTCAATTTTTTTGAGCCCATAAATAGAATCCCCTATCAGACAACTTCTGTTATTATTCACTTGGGCGCACCTGCATTTTGGAACATAGCGAAAAAATATCAGGCGAAACCATTTATTAAGTTAAATTATTGCTTCCGTGCCTTACCAGTTAATTTATCGATAGTAATTTTAAATACTTTGAATTTCTCTTTTTTCCCCTCAATATATTTTATACCTTTTTCAATAAACTCTGGAGAATACTTATGTATTAGTCCTTCCAAGGCTATCTGCTTATTCACATCAAATACTTCTTCAACCTCTCCTGAAACTATTATACTCTCATATTTTGTACCAAATTTAGCAGGTAATAGCTCTGTATTTCCAACAGCACAAAACGAGACAGACTTATTTTGTTTGATATTATCAATTTTATGTCCTTCAACAGCGCAATGAAAATATATACAGTGGTCAATGAAACAAAAGTTCAGAGGCACACCATAGGGTTTTCCATTTTCAGAGACGGTCGATAGTACACCATATTCCACCGTATTTAGTAACGCTATTGTTTCCTCTTCCATGATAGCACGGTCTTTTCTGCGCATTTCGTTCATTTTCTATACCTCCTGGCAATTGATTGAACAGGTTCTGATATCATTAACTTTCATCGCATTATCAGGATTTTTGGTTTGAATTATTTTCGACATCATCAGGCTCTGACAAACTAGTATTTCCACCTTTTGAGCCGATAACAATAAGAACTATCCAACCAAATCCTGCCAATAATCCAATATACAAAGAGGCTTCGCCAAAAAAAATAAATAGAAATCCGATGGTGGCGAAAAATACTAAATAAGATAGTAAATACTTGATGAATCTTGAAGGTTTTTCGTTTAATGAATAAAAAATTAAGAAGATAAATAAAAAGAAAACTCCTACACCACCAAATATTTTTAGAATAAATAATGTTGTTTCCATATCCATACTTATGGGGACGTCCGTTCTATTTTTCTATTATTCAAGTTTGTATAGTTGTGATAATATTATTAGAGATTAGTCGCCGAGCATTTGTTTTTGAATTTTCCCAATCTGCGATAACCTGCTGCCCAAACTTACCGCTTTACTTACCGTAACCGCACTGATGCCGATGGTTTTGGAAACATCGGTACATTTATATCCCAATTTACGCACCGCAATATAGCAAAGGACCCGCCGCGCTTCTGTGACGGGTCGCTCTTTGCTGGCAGATCTTAGATTCTCGGGATCGATTTTGAAGTAGTGCGCTACTTTCTCTATGAGCGCCGGCAAGCTGATAGCACTCATCTGCAGCCGATATTTTTCCTCCAAGCGCTCATCGGCTTGCTTTAACACCCGTTCAACAAAATCAGACGAACCCAATAGGCGTTCATCGCCTTTGATACGAACCCCGATATCCCGAAACCCTTTAAGCGCTGCCCAGCCCCCAACTGACCTTAATAAGCCGCCACCAACTAAATCCGGACGCTCGCCCTGCTCAACACCCTTGGATACAAAACTTTCATAACCCCGGCGCGCTACCCTTGTAGTTTGGCCAAATAATCGTAAAACATACGCTGTGTCTTGAAAACCAGCTTCAACTTTGCCCATAAGTACACTGTGACCACACCACTGATATTGCTTGAGTGCCTTTAGATCCTTTACAATCTTTGCCCGCAGCGGATTTAAGTGAATATAGCGCACCAGTTCCTTTAGGTACACATCCTCTTCACACAAAAACGACTTGTAGCGATTCTGAAACAACTGCCCGTGACGCCGATGCCTGCGGTTATAAGATACAGCGTATCCGGTCAGCAACCGGCGCATGACAGTGGCGATAGGGGTCAGACCGGTCTTTAATAACAAATGAACGTGATTGGTCATTAACACCCAGGAAAAACAGCAAGTCTCAGTTTCTGTAATATTGAGACCCAGGCGCTTGATAAAATTGGTCCGATCAACGTTGTCTTTAAAAATCGCTTTGCGTTCTATTCCACGGATGATGATATGATGCAGGGCACCAGGGGCATCTATGCGGGCTTTTCGAGGCATGGCAGTTTTATATCAGAGCGCAGTCATAATGTAAATATATTAATAGAACGGACGTCCCTGTTGTCCTGTTGTCACGGTGCGGAGATTGTTGCAGATATCGCTATGCAAATTCAATATGCCAAGGTGTTGGATTGTTTGGATCAATGGTATACTCTTGCATAAAATAAGATAATTGTAATTTGTGATAATCAGACAAGTTCCCATATTTAATGCTACATCTTCTTACGAAAGTACCATTCGGGAGACGACTAATATTGGAATCGGAAATTATCTTGCATGGGATATTGTCAATTGTAAATTTTTTATCAATTGTGACAATGGACATTTTGTCGAAGTCTTTGGACCAGGCGGTAGCGGCTGTATATTGCGCCCTAATCCCACTGAGACTTATATTTATAATGGACCCCGACTTGACTGTGCGAGGTTTAAGTAGGCCAATTACCGATGATTTTTTAAATAGAACGGAGGCGCCCTTTTTGACGGCATAACGCGCCTTTTTTCTTCGTACACTGCCACCAGAATTGAATTTGGATGGTATTGTTTTTTTCATGGTAAATAATTGATATGAATATTAGGATGTTATCAGCAAACCAATTGTTATACGACTAAAGATATAATAGAGATCATCTTAGTAATTGGAATTTTGAAAATAATGCCGATACGCTTCAGACATCCCCACGATACCATGGATGAGCCTATGAATGCAAGATATGGTCGGTGGTGACCTGATGGATGGGAAAGAACGTGCGGAACAAGAAATATTAAACCTAAAAACTGCATATGCTTTTGTTCAGGAATAAAAAGATCCTGTAGAACATTTAGAGTTAACTGAAAAGTTGATTAGTGATGTCCACCGGTTGATCACGCATGGAATTGATATTGAGTTGAACAATCCTGGTGTCTATCGTAACCATAAAGTGCAGGTGGGCAACAGAAACCACGGTGGGGTCTATACGCCACCTAAGTGTTTGCCAGACATTAATAAACTAATGACCGTATTCTGTGAATGGATCAACAGCGAGGAGTTGGTAAAACTATATCCACCTATCAGAGCCGCCCTTACCCACTATTATCTTGGACTTGTTCACCCTTTCGGGGATGGTAACGGAAGAACTGCAAGAATATTAGATTCAGATTGTCCTGGCTTTGGTAGGTGTGACCCAAAAGGAAAGCGAGTTCTTGTTCAGTCTGTAGCAGATCACTACCAATAGCGTTTTAAACCATATTGTGTTTCTTGATATCAAAATAAAACAGGGACTCAGAATAGTATCTAAGTCCCTGTATTTATTATGGTGATCCCACGGGGAATCGAACCCCGGTTACCGGCGTGAGAGGCCGGCGTCCTAACCGCTAGACGATGGGACCATAAATTTACTTTGAAAATTTATCATGCGCGACTTTGCCGCATATTGACTGAAGTAGTTCTAATATTAGATTTCCTAATTATTTGTCAAACAATTTATCATTTCAAAAAAGATTTTGAAGATCTGTCTTTTTGCCTTTTCTGTAACCGAAGATGAAATATAGGGGAGAGCCGACAAAAGGGACGGCAGCGATAATTCCCCAGAGGGCTTTTTTCCCGATGGTACCGAAATCCTTCTGAAGACAGTCGACGATGGCCCAGATCGTCAGAAAGAAGAAGGGTACTGCCAAAAGAACCACAACACCCACGGTTTTTAATTCTTGTATCATGAAACGCTCAACCCCAATAGCAATGTTTGGGTTACCTCAGACTTAAAACGATTGTCGAGGTTGCTGTAGCTACAAGGAAGATGCTGTTCCGCTATAGTGGACTATGCGGTATATGGCATCTGACGTAGTAGATGCGGTAAGATCGGCAATCCCAATTAAGACAGTAGATCTGATATTTTTAGTATAGTGTTTACATAATAGTCGCTGTGATTGTAGCGATGAATAATCGTTTTGGCTTTTTCCGTTCCGACCCCCGGCTTCCAACCAAAGCGTTTTAAGAAGCTTGCAATACTGGCCATGGCATCGGCGTGGGTGAAAAGGTCGATGACGCCATCCTGGTTTCCGTCGCGTGCATAAGCCAGAAGCGTGGTGGGCATGAACTGAGCAATACCCAGGGCGCCGGCATAGGACCCTTGAATGACCACTGGATCGAAATTTTCATTTTGCGTATATTGCAGAAAGGCTTTCAATTCTTTATAGGCCCATGCAGATTTGCGGATAGCCCGTTTCTCAAAATCTTTTCTGCTGATTTCATCCTTGCGCTTGAAATTTTCCCAGAATTCCTGCCGCACGGCAGGATCTTCAAAAGAGGATAAAGACGACAATGTGTTCAGTGTGGAACTTTTACCCAGAGTGGTACCCAGTCCGGTTTCAACCAGAATGATGGCGGTGATCACCCGTTTGTCCACACCATAGATTTCTTCGGTCTTCTCCAACTGGGCCTGGTGCTTTTTCATATACTTCCTGGCTTGGCTGATGGACCAGTCGTTGGTGAATTGATCGTAGTTCAGCTTGGCCTCGCTATGTACAAAAAAGAGTGACACACTTCGTCTTTCAAACGACACTTGGGGATTTTGGTAATATGTGCGGATTTTATCCGGTTGAAATCCATCTTTGATCAGCTTTTCCTGTAGGGCCTGGAATTGCCAGGTCCCCACAGATGCATCAGCTACCGCCTCAAACGGCGATAAGGATAGAACAGCGAAAACGATGATGGAGATCAGCAATAATCTAAGAGGTGTAATTATTTTCATGGGTCTGGGTCGATTCCCCGCTAATGATGTTGATTCTTCTACGCTGTTTGCCGGGCAGCGATGGTTAAAACCTAATTAAGATCTTTTTTTGTCTTTTGCCTCACAAGTGACATTGTCGCACTTAATAAATTCGTAAAACGAATTTATCATTTATCAAGATCGTGTTATATTCTGAGACGTTCGTGAAAATCAACAATTAACATACCATATATAACAAAGATTGGATAGTGTGAATAAGAACATCAAAACGGTATATACCTGCCAGACGTGCGGGTATGAAACACCTAAGTGGATGGGGAAGTGCCCGGATTGCGGGGAATGGCAGTCATTTGTTGAGGAGGCAAAAGCATCCAAACGAGCTTCCGGATATGCCGGGAAGGGCGCTGTCGCGAGTGCGGAGGTTATTGCCGTGTCCGCCATCGATCCCCAGGATGATACCAGAATTCTAACCGGAATTAACGAACTGGACCGCGTACTTGGGGGCGGGCTGGTACCGGGAACCCTGATTTTGATCGGTGGTGATCCCGGTATTGGAAAGTCGACCTTGATGCTGCAGGCCATGCACGGACTTTCCCAGGAGGGACAGAAGGTTCTCTATGTTTCCGGCGAGGAATCGGTTCGGCAACTCGGCCTCCGAAGCAAGCGGCTTTCAACGCTGTCGTCCGACATCCTGGCTGTTTCCGAGATCGAGATTGATGCCATTCTGGCAATCGTCGAAAAAACCCGACCGGGTGTGATCGTTATCGACTCTATCCAAACCATGTACAGCGCGGACCTCACTTCGGCACCCGGGAGCGTGAGCCAGGTCAGGGAGTCTGCCATGAGACTGATGCTCATGGCAAAACAGAAAAGCATTCCGACATTCCTGGTGGGGCACGTGACCAAGGAAGGTGCCATTGCCGGGCCACGGTTGCTGGAGCACATGGTAGACACGGTGCTTTACTTCGAGGGTGACAGGAATCATGTTTTCCGGATTCTGAGGGCTGTAAAGAACCGCTTTGGATCGACAAACGAAATCGGCGTTTTCGAGATGAAAGAAAATGGCTTAAACGAGGTGGACAACCCCTCTGCTATATTCTTATCCGAGCGGCCGGAAGCCTCTCCAGGATCTGTGGTTACGTCCAGCATGGAAGGGACCCGCCCCATTCTTGTGGAGCTTCAGGCGCTTGCCGGCAGCACCAATTTGGGGACCCCTCGCAGAACGATACTGGGCCTGGATCAGAATCGCGTGGCGCTTCTGGTGGCCGTCATGGAGAAAAAACTGGGAATGCACCTCCTAGGTCATGATATTTTCATGAATGTTGCCGGAGGTGTCAGGATCGATGAGCCGGGCGTTGATCTGGGGATTGTATCAGCTATTGCATCCAGTTTTCTGGATCAGCCGGTCATGGAGGGCACGGCAGTGGTGGGCGAGGTGGGTCTGACGGGTGAAGTGAGGGCGGTCGGTCAGATAGAGACCCGGGCCGGTGAAATGAAAAAGATGGGATTCACACGCTGCCTGTTGCCCAGAAACAATCTAGAACGGATGGCGACTGTAAAGGGGCTTGACCTGATCGGTGTCAAGAGTTTATCGGAGGCCATGGAAGCACTTTTTTAAGGGTAGGCTGTAGGCTGAAGACTGTTAGGTGTTTAGCGCCTACCGCCTAAAAGACTACAGTCTACAGCCTATCGTTCCCATGCTTGACTTAGTATTGGCTTAACTATATCCTAAGATGAGTGTTTCAAATTTTAAGAATATGGGATTATGAAACGAAAAACATCCAAACGGAATACGTGGCAGGACCACTATTCCCGCAAGGCACAAAAGGAAAAATACCCGGCAAGATCTGTTTATAAATTGCAGGAAATTCAGAAAAAATACCGCCTTATTCGTAAAGGAGACAGGGTCTTGGACCTTGGATGTTCTCCTGGATCATGGCTGGTTTATGCGGCAGATCTTACCGGCGAAGGCGGTATGGTTGCCGGTATCGACCTCAAACCGGTTTCGATCCAACTGCCGTCGCATGTAACGGTTTATATCGGGGATGTGCTGGCCCCGACCAAGGCGTTAAAGGAGAAGCTGGGACAACGATTTCATGCCGTCATCAGTGATATGGCGCCCAATACCACCGGGAACAAAGATGTGGATGCTGCCAGATCGTTTCACCTTTGTGAAGCTGCACTCAATCTTTCCCAGGAAGTTCTGGCCCCGAACGGATCGTTCATATGCAAGATTTTCCAGGGAGAATTGTTCCAGGAGTTTTCAGACAGGGTCAGGACGCACTTCAAACGGCAGCACATATTCAAACCCCAGAGCAGCCGCAAGGCCAGCAAGGAAATATTTATTATTGGAATCGGAAAGATTGATTCCTAATTGTGTTTGATGTTTAGTATTTGGTGGTTCGCTGCTGGATTGTTCTATCGTTAGCGAGGAGTTAGTCCCCTGTAAACAAACAACAAAACACGAAATACAAAACACAAATAATTTTTCAGGAGGTAACGATGTCAGGACACAGCAAATGGTCTTCCATAAAGCATAAAAAAGGAGCGGCAGATGCCAAGCGAGGGAAGATATTCACGAAGCTGATCAAGGAAATTACTGTTGCAGCTCGGATGGGCGGCAGTGGAGACCCGGATGCGAACCCGAGACTCAGAACAGCCATATTAGCGGCTAAGGCTGAAAATATGCCCAAGGACAACATCGAACGGGGGATTAAAAAAGGCACGGGTGAACTGGAAGGTGTTGACTATGAAGAGAACACCTATGAAGGGTATGGTCCCGGCGGTGCGGCAGTTTTTCTGGAATCTCTGACAGATAATAAAAACAGGGCCGTTGCGGACATCCGCCACATTTTTTCTAAATGCGGTGGGAATCTGGGTGAAAACGGCTGTGTCGCCTGGATGTTCGACAAAAAGGGATATATCGTCGTGGAACGTTCCGCCATCGATGAGGATTCCCTGATGGAGGTGGCGCTAGAAGCCGGCGCAGAAGATGTCCGGGAGGACGACAGCAATTTTGAAGTCATAACGGCTCCGGAAGATTTCGAAGCTGTCAAGGCCGCCATCGATGAAAAAGAGATCCCCTGTCTGGATGCCGAGGTGACCATGCTGCCACAGACAGCCACCAGCCTTCAGGGGAAAGAGGCCGATCAGATGATCCGGCTGATGGACATGTTGGACGACTGTGAGGATGTTCAGAAGGTGTATACCAATGCGGATATACCGGAAGAGCTGGTATAACTATAACACAACTTTCGGGGTTCAGCGAACACGAAATGAATAATCCTCTGGCGCTTTGCGAACTCGCCGCAAGGACTCCTAACATCAGCGC